>JAXDQG010000757.1:0-4967 GCA_034667945.1 Acidimicrobiia bacterium
CTGCTCGGCGAAGTGATCGACGTGCACGGCCGCCGTCGGGATCTGCATCTGAAGGGCTCGGGCGCCACGCCCTTTTCCCGCGGTGGTGACGGCAAAGCAGCCGTCGGGCCCATGCTGCGGGAGTACGTCATCGGCGAAGCCATGCATGCGCTGGGGATTCCGACTACTCGGGCCCTGGCCGTGGTGGCTACGGGCGATCAGGTCGCGCGCGAGACAATGCTTCCCGGAGCAGTGCTCACCCGCGTGGCCGCCAGCCATCTGCGGGTCGGGACCTTCCAGTACGCTGCCTTGCAGGAGGACGCAGCGCTGGTTGCCCGCTTGGCCGACTATGCCATTTCTCGTCATTACCCCGAATTGGCCGAGGTCGAGAATCCCTATCTCGCCTTTTTCGAAGCGGTCGTTGATGCACAGGCATCACTCGTCGCCCAATGGATTCTGGTCGGGTTCATTCACGGCGTGATGAACACTGACAACATGACGATTTCCGGCGAGACCATTGACTACGGTCCGTGCGCCTTCATGGACGTGTTCAACACCGCCACCGTGTTCAGCTCCATTGATCACGGCGGCCGCTACGCCTTCGGCAATCAACCCCATATGGCGCAGTGGAACCTGGCGCGGTTGGCTGAGGCCCTCTTACCGCTCATCGACGACGACACCCAGGCGGCGGTCGCAGCTGCCACCGATGTACTGCGCACGTTCGGCGACCGTTATCTGCGGGTCTTCAACGCCGGGATGCGTGCCAAGTTGGGCCTGGTGGACACCGTCGCCGATGCGGCTGGCCTCGTTGACGACCTGTTGTCGCTGCTGGAGGCGCAGCGGATCGATTTCACCTCGTTCTTCCGGGCGTTGTCGTCGTCGGCTCGGGGAAATGCCGAGCCCGTGCGGTCGCTGTTCGCCGATGTCGCCGCGTTCGATGCCTGGTCGGAGCGGTGGCGGGCCGAACTGTCGTCGCAAGGGCGTTCCTCCGACGAGGTCGCTGCCGGCATGGACAGTGTCAACCCCCTCTACATTCCACGGAACCATCGGGTCGAAGAGGCCCTGGCCGCGGCGACCGCGGGAGATCTGGCGCCTTTCCGCCGCCTGGTCGAGGTGGTCAGTCAACCGTTCGACGAGCGTCCGGGGCTGGCGTCGTACGCCGAGCCGGCTCCGGAGAGCTTCGGCCCCTACCGCACCTTCTGCGGCACCTAAGGTGCTTAACCGCGCTTTGCTGCGCTGACCACGCCTTGATGTCGGCGTCGGCGGTCGACTTTTCGACGCGTCCTGGGGCCTGGCCAACAAAGAAGGGGCGGACTGAAACAGTCCACCCCTTCCCCCGCCGCCGGGCCAGTACAGCAACACCGTGGCCTGGCGAGCCTGGGATGATTTCCCGCCTCCCAGCCTCGTCGTAATCTGAACTGGCGCTGGGCTGTCGTGGTGCAGTTAAAGAAATCTGCACCCTCTGCCATGGTCGTTGTCTCCAACCGCTTGTGAGCCGTAGTCACGCGGTCGTGCAGATGGGCAAGGGTGTTCTCGTGCCCATAGCATCGAGGCCCGCCGGCGCTGGGGCGGGCGACGCAGGAGGGGGCGCGGACGCGGCGGTGGAGCTGACGAGCGTTATCAGAACAGTCGATCGCGACGACGAGCTCGTGGCGGCGGCAATTGGTGGTGACGAAAGAGCCTTTGACACTCTGGTCACCAAATACGGTGGGTATATCCGCAGGGCGTGCCGAGAGGGTTCTGCGGGCCAGGACATCGAAGACGCCTTTCAAGTTGCGCTACTTGCCATTTGGAAAGGGCTGGGGACATTCCGCGGCGAGGCTTTGTTGTCGACGTGGATGTACACGGTTGCTCGCAATGCTGCCAAAAGACACGCATTACGCCGTACTCCGGAGCCGGTTGATATATCTGAAATGCATCACGGTGTCTCGCCCAGCCACGAATCGAGCGTGGTCACCGCGCAGGATGTCACGGCTGCGTTAGCCAGATTGCCAGTTCTCTATCGAGAGCCACTTTTGCTGCATGTGAGAGATGGCCTGTCGATGGAGGAAATCGGTGCGAGGCTCTTTCTCTCGGTCGACGGAGCAAAGGCTCGGGTCCGTAGAGCGCGTATTGCGCTGTCAAAGCTCCTGGAGGTGCGGAGATGAATGGTGATCTTCGCAGCCTTGCCAATGGCGAGCTCGATATGGATCAGTTCGCCGAGCTGGATCTCTCCTCGACCGATGAGGCTCGTATCGACGCGCTGGTGAGAGGGTCGTTGACGGTGAACGTCATCGATCTCCGCGCTGAGTACGAAGCGACAGATGCCGATGAAGCCACGGAAGTACACGAGCTGTTGGCGTGGCGGTCCGCCGTCGAGCGGGTGAAGGCCGACATTGCACACGCCCGGGAGAATTCGCTGCCGCCGCCGCTGCCGGGTGTTGCTGTTGGGGCATCCAAGCTGGTAGGGCCAACCGGCGCCTCCCCATGGCATTGGGCGCGGACGTTGGGCGCGCCCCAGTTCGTGGCAGCCGCAGCCGCCGTGCTGCTGGTCGTCATGGCGGGGGCGGCCGTGCTCTCCCGAGGCGGCTCGCAGGAGCTCGGATCACCACGCCTCGACGGTGTCGACTCGACGGCACGGGGGACATCGACGTCAGCAGTGGCGCCCTTGCCTATAGCGCCCGCGCCGCTACGTGGAAACGCAGTGCCCGCTATGGCACCCCGCGATTTGCCTGGCGGCGGTTTCACTTCCACGACGCAGCCACACATCGAAGGGACCGCGGTGACCGATCAGCCTGCGGCGAGCAACGAACCGTCTTTCGAGAGTCCTGTAGGCACATCGCAGATCGTTCCACCAACGGCGGTTGGCGAAGCGAGATCACCAGCGCCGTCCATCGTGTCGACGGTCACGGATCTGCACGCGGTCGAAGTACCAACTTCGACAACCGCGTCGCCGGGCACGACGCGTCCCAGCTCTACCGCTCCAGCTCCGAGCACCACAACCACTGCTGCAACGCCGATCACGACGACACCCGCTACCGCGCCGCCCCTGACGACCACCACATTAGCCCAACCCCCAGCTTCTTGCTTGGCTGGCGTCACGGCTGACCCAACCAGCGCGACGACAATCCACACTGCCTGGACGGCGACGTGCGCCAACAACTCTCCGTTGAGCGTGGCCTGGTCCATCAACGGCTCAATGGTGAATTCGGTGTCCGTGTTGTCAGAACTGGGGGGCTACAACATCACCGGACTCCCCGCAGGGTCGCTCGTGACCGTCACGTTCAGCACCCAGGGCGAGGTCCGCCAACTGACGGTCCAACTGCCCCTTCAATAAGACAATCAGCGAGGGCAATGTCGGTGTGCTACGTGCCGTCCACGTGGCTGGCAACGAAATGGCGCAGGCCGTTGTGCGGGTTGTCGCTATTGACGACGACACCAGCCCGGTGGGGCGGCTTGCGTTGAATCGGAGCTGCAAACCCCGCTCGGCATATTGCCTGAATTGTGATCAGTGGTGCGATCGGCATCGCGCGCTCGGCTCGCTGCGTGCAGCGCTGCCGTACGGGCTGATTAAGGCCCGGTCGTGGCTGGCCCGGGCGTGGTTGGCGGCGGCGGTGGCACGGAAGGTGGGCTCGTAGTGGGCGGCGGCGGCCCCGTCGTAGCTGGTGGACCGGGACTCGCGGGTGGACCGGGACTCGCGGGCGGACCGGGACTCACAGGGGGCGCCGGTCGAGAGGCGGGTGGACCGGCACTCGCAGGGGGCCCGGCCGTGGCGGCGGCCCCTGGGCGAGACGCTGGCGGACCAGCACTGGGAGGCGGACCTGGATTAGGCGGCGGAGCGCTACCTGCGTGCCCGACAACGGCGACCGCCAGCATGAGCGTTGCGCCGATTAGTGCAGCCACAACGAGAAGGGGCGTCCGCCACCGGCCAACCCGCGGGGCCAACGCGCGAGCCGACGCGGTCGCGCTATACGCAGCCGCAGCCGTTGTGTGACGAGATTCGCCGTCGCTTCTTGGGGCTGATCGCTTCATTGGCTCGCCCGCCATGTGTAGAGAGATCGGTGCGGCGGCCTGGTTGTTCGAGCCGCACCGTGGCGCCACGCCTGGGGTCCAGCGCCGACAACAAGCTAACAATCCGGTAACTCGTCATTCGCCGATGTGTCGTCGCCCCGTTGGACCAGAACCTCACGCCGGAGCCGTATCTGATCGATCAGTTCGCGGAACAGACTCACGGCTCGCATTGTCGTTTCGCGGCCAAAGCCCTCGCCCATGTGGAGGCAGGTGTTGCCTCAACTCGATGGCGGCGTCGAAGCACTGGTCAGCTGTGACCACCTCACGGTCGTCAACCCGTACCATGTGAGTTGAACCGATGCGCGAAGGAGCATGACCGTGTCGGAGGCTCTCGACTTGATCGCTGACCTGAACGCTATGGGTGACGACGGCCTCGGATGGTCGACGGTGTCCGATGCCCGGAATCCCGGGCGGGTGCGGCCGGGTGCCATGCTCCTCGCTGGCAACCAAATTGCGCAGGCTGTTGTGCGGGTTGTCGCTATTGACGACGACGGGCAGGTCCATTTGTGATCATTCCCGGACCGGCTTCGAAGAACCGCCACTTGCTCGCGACTGCTTCGAGCTGACGCCGTCTCACCTGCCAGGTGCGCCTTGCGGGGTTAGGCGTTAGGGCTACACGGCGAATCGATCCACAGCGGGGTTCTCCGGATCGAAGTGCAGAAGCAGCGCACTTTTGACGCAGGGCTTCGCCAATCGTAGGCGAGGCAGCGCACGGCGTAGCAGCGCCGCAGATTCCCTCGGGGGCTGCCCCGGACCGATGCCCTCGGCTTTGCGGCGTTCTGGCCAACGCCCCCTGCTGCGTCGAAGTCAGCGGCACCCTGGTTGGCCGTCGGGATTGTGTCCGGTCCGTACGGCCGCTGTTCCTTTACCGGGCGGAGCTGCGGCCGCAGCTGACAGAACGGCTCAGATTGGCTCGCGCGAATTCGTCCCGGTGAATT
>JAXDQG010000758.1:0-6553 GCA_034667945.1 Acidimicrobiia bacterium
TGTGCCCCGTGTGTTGAAGCGCTCGAAATGGCTTCTCTGCGTCGTCGGGACCATCCTCGTGCTGGTCATCGGCGGCCCATACGTCTACATCCACTTCGTCCAGAGCCCTGCGCCGAAACCCCTCACCCTCACCGTCGCCGGGCAGTCCGCTCGCTCGCCGAGCCCGGTTGCCGCCAGCGTCGCGACCACCGCCGACGCGTCGAAAACTCCGCCGACCAGCAACGCCGCCTCGTCTGCAGCCCCGACGACAACGGCGCCAAGCGCCATCGCGGGCACCTGGAAACCGACCGGCCAATCCACCGTCGGCTACCGGGTCAACGAGGTCCTCTTCGGGCAGCACACAACGGCCGTCGGCCGCACGAGCAGCGTCGCCGGTGAGGTGACGGCCGCCGGCACCCGGATCGAGACGGCCAACCTCACCGTGGACATGACCACCGTGAAGAGCGATCAGGACAAGCGGGACAAGGAGTTCACCGGCCGGGTGATGGACGCCGCCACCTTCCCCACGGCAACGTTCACCCTCACCGCCCCGATCGATCTCGGTCGGGTCCCGGGCGACAAGGAGCCGATCAGCGTCCCGGCCACCGGCAACCTCACGCTGCGCGGCAGCACCAAGCCGGTCACGATTCCCCTCATGGCCCAGCGAAATGGGGACCAGCTCGAGATCAACGGCTCGCTGGACATCCAGTTCGCCGATTGGGGCATTCCCAACCCCTCCATCGGGCCCATCAGCACGGAGGACCACGGCGTCCTGGAGCTGCTGATCATCCTGGCCAGGGACTGACCCAGCAAAGGGCTCGCTCAGCAACGGCTGACCGCAGCAAATGGCTCAGGCGCCAACAAGCTGACGCAGCCAAGCGCTCCCCCAGCAGGGCCGACGGAGCGACAGCGGCCGCTCCCCGGCAGAGCGGCAGCGACCGTTCCCCGGCAGAGCGACAGCGACCGGTCAGTTGAACGGCCGCGACAGGTCCGGCGCTGTCGGGGTGTGGTCGATCTGGCACAGCTCCGTCGGGTCGCCGTTTCGGCACGACTCTTCGAGCTCCTCGAGCGTGGCCCACGCCCGAGCCACCCGCCGCTCGTGCTCGTCGGCGGACACCGCTTCGAGCAGCGGGTGCGGGACATCCTCGAGCCCCGCCTTGCGTCGATGCAGGCTCAAGTCGTCATGCAGCACCAAGTGGAGCTGCCGATAGAAGGGTGTCGTATAGGTGCCCTTGAACATCATGTCGAGGTCGCCCGACTCGTCCCAGTTGGCCTTGGCCCGCAGCTGGTCGGCCACCAGCGCGTGGAACCGGGTGCCCGGCAGCGGATAGCTGACGCTGACCCCGATGTTGTCCGGAAGGGTGTCCCGCACCAGCTCGACCGTGGCCAAGACGTCGTCCCAGCGCTCGCCGGGGTAGCCGAACTGCACGAAGAACGACGCCCGGATGCCGGCGTCGCCCAGCCGTTGCCGGGCCGTCCTGATCTGCTCGACGGAGATGCCTTTGTCCATGGCGTCGAGCACGGACTGGCTGCCGCTCTCGGCGCCGAGCCACACCTCATGACACCCCGCAGCCCGCAGCCCGGCGACCGCCTCTGGCGTCATGAGATCGCACCGTGACTGGATGGTGAAGGGCACAGCGGCATCGCGGGTGGCCACTTCTCGCGAGAACTCCGACACCCACGATGGTCGCAAGCCGAAGATGTCATCGGCGAACCAGATGTGATCGGGATGCCAGACTTGCTTCACCTGGGACAGCTCTTCGGCCACGTCGGCAGGGGACCGCATTGCATAACGCTGGCCCCAGATGGGCTTCGCACACCAGTTGCAATGGAACGGACAGCCCCTCGTGCTGACGAGATTGAGCGAGAAATAACCGTGGTGTTCCTGCCAGAGCTGGCGGTACTGCTCCATGTCGATGAGCTCTCGCGCCGGGAAGGGAAAGACATCCGGGTGGCGCTCGTTGTTGCGCTTGGGCGTGCGCAGTAATTCGACGCTTTGCGTCGCTGGCTGGTTGAGGAGCTCGTCAGCCATCGGAGCTGCGGCTTGGACACCCGTGATCTCCGGCGAGGAAGCGGCAAACGCCAGACCCGGGATGTGGTCGGGCCGCACCCGCACGCCGCTGGGCTGGTCCTTCAGCCACTCGAGCAGCTCGACGACGGTGTGATCGCCTTCTCCGAGAACGGCAAAATCTACCCCGCCGGCAAGGTAGATGTCGGGATGATCGGTCACATCCGACCCTGCCGCGGCCACCGGCACACCACCCGCTTTGGCCGTCTCGGCCATGGTCAAGGCAGCCTCGCGCATACGGGCCAGACACATCTTCGACAGGAAGTTGAAGTTGTCCTCATACAGCACGACGATGTCGGGCTCGTGCCGTTCGAAGTACGCCGTGAAATCAGCCGGCGAGTCGGCCAACATGGCGTCGAACACCGCCACTTGATAGCCACGCGCACGGAGATTGGCGGCGGCGTACAGCGTCGCGAGCGGCGGATATGGACGGAGCTTCTGCGACTGCTTGGGGTCGAGTCGCAGGAAGTAGGAGTGTGTCAGCAGGACCTTCACGCGATGTGCGACCTTAGCGGAGTCCGGCCGATCCTTGCTTACGCAACTAACAGAGGTTTCAGAAACCGCCGGACGCATCCCAGGAGTCTAAAGAAATGATGAAGAACGCGGTCCAATACGCGTGATTTACCGCGCTCTGCAGCAAATCGACCCCAGAGAGGAACGATCACCGGCACACCCGCCTGACCACCCGACCCGTCAGGTCGCTCCGCGGGCGTCGCCCGAATCCAGCCCATAGGCGGCCTGTAGCTGCGCCGCCACCGACCGCCAGCTCAGCCGGCTCTCGAACTCGTCCCGCACCGTCGACCTGCGCAGCAGGTCCAACTCGGCCAGGGCCGAGGCGGCGGCCTCCACATCGCCCACGGGGAAACGCCGCCCCAGCCCGGCCGCGATCGCCCGGTGCGGGGCGATGTCGCTGACCACTGGGGTGCAGCCGCAGGCCAAGGCCTCGATCAGCGCGTAGCCCGAGCCTTCGTGGCTGCTCGTCGAGAAGTAGATCTGGGCGGCGCTGAACCACTCCCGCACCTCGGTATGCGGCACCGGGCCGACCACATGGACCCGATCGGTCAGATCGGGCCGTGAGCCGACCGCACGCTGGACCTGCGCTTCGAGGTCACGATCGGTGGCGAGCATCCAGAGATGCGGCCCGGGGTCGGAGCCGGATGAGCCGGCGACCATCCCGGCGAAGGCAGCCACCGCGGTGAGCGGATCCTTGTCGGGAACCAGACGGCCGACCCACAGGATGGTCGGGTTGCCCACCATCCCGGTCGACCGACGCGCCTCGGCCTCGGCGATCGGCGAGATGTCGGTCGAGGCTTCGAGCACCTCATAGGTCGCCGTGTCCGACGCCAGGACACCGGCCCGTCGCCACTCCTCCGCCTGCCCGGCGGGCCCCTCGGCCCCGGTGGAACCCTCGGCGCCGGTGGAGCCCTCGGTCCCGGTGAAACCCTCGGCCCAAGTGAACCCGGCGGGCCCCTCGGCCCCGGTGAAGAGGTAGCCGTCGACCACCCGTCGGGCCAGCCGCATGGCCAACAAGCTGCGACCCCGACCCGGCGGCTCGCCGTGGTGCTGCACCACCAGCCTCACCCGACGCCCAACGCACAGCCGGAGGACGATGGTCGGCAACGAGAACAACAAGCCGTTCACGTGCACGACGTCGGGCCGTGCCCGCCGGACGGCCAGGGCCAGTCTCCACCCCAGCCTGGAGCGGTCGGCCACGAACCGGTGGAGCACCGCGCCTTCGGAGATGTCCTGGCCCGGAGCCGGGCCCCGCCAGAACGCCGTGACGTTCAGACCGGCCTCGACCAGGGCCTCCATGAGGCGCGAGGTGGCAGGCCAGCGCTCGAGCAGCTCCTCCGGCGAGGCGCCGTGCCAGTGCGTGTGGAGCACGTAGGCCAGCGTCGGCCGATCATTCGGGCGCCGGCGACCAGAACGGCTGCCGGGGCGCTGACGAAAAGCACTGCTCACGTGCGGTGCAAGGCGCGCCCAGCCACCCGGCCGGCTCGCCCCATCTGCAGTCGCAGCGTGGATCGGCCTGTTGCCGCCGCCCCCAGCGGGCCGAGGTCGGACGCCGGCGGCCAGGCGAATTGTCGGGCCATCCGGGCTCGTTCGGCCAGAGAGGTCGTGAAGGCCGAGCGCCATGCCCAGGTCGTCCGCCGGGCGGGATCTCGCAGCACGTTCGACGGACGAACCTGCGAGAGCCGGTCCACCGCCACCGACGGCAGCCGGCCGAGCGACGCCTCGAGCAGCCCCGGTGCCACGGCATCGGGCCGCAACCGGCTCACCAACCAGAGACCCGGCCCGGACAGCCGCCCGTCCAGCCGCTCGACCAGCTCGAACAGTCGAGCTGTGGCCGGCCCGTCGAGCGCCCGCAGCACCAGCACGGCATCCAGCACGTTGAGCGCCCGCACCTCGGCGCGGATCACCGATGCCGAGAGATGACCTACCACGTGGACCGCGAATGCCGCCGCCGGCAAGCGCAGGCACGGCGCACCCACCAGCTCACCCGGCTCGCTCAGGGCCAACAACCGGCCGCCATCGTCGACGAGGTAGTTGTGCAGGCGTTCCACCCAGCCCGGGTGAAGCTCGACCTTGCCGTTGTGCGCAGCCGACTCGCCGTCGAGGCGGCCCGCACCCCCGTCGCCCCAGCCCAGGTACGTATCCTCCCAGGCGTTGCTGCCGGCGAAGGCCAAGCCGGACGCTTCCAGCGCCACACGGGCGGCGGCGCGGTCATCGGGACTGATGAGCAGGTCGAGATCCGCCATGGGACGGGCCTCGCCGCAGGGCCAGATGGCCGTTGCCAGCACGGCGCCTTTCACCGGCACCGCTCCGATCCCGGCTGCGTCGAGCGCCGCCAAAACGCTCGGGAGGAGCTCCCGGAAGCGGCGTTGTCGTTCGCCCACCTGGGCGGTCTGCTCCACGAAGTAGGCCTGCCACGCGGCGGGCAGCTGAGCTTCGATGCGTTCCGCCAGAACTGTGGCGGCAGCGGTCAGCCCGGAGGCGAAGGCCGCGGCCTGCAACCGCTCGAACGGCAGCTCGTCCGGGGGCGCCGCAGTGACGTCACCGTCGAGGAGATCCAGCGTCCATTGCAGCAGGCGCTCCTGATCCGGGCCGAGCATTGCCAGAAACGGTATCTCGGGATGCGAGAGTGTCCCCGTGCACGTGGTGGTCGTGGTGCCGGGCGGGGTCGACCGCGGTGGGCGGGAGCGAGTCATTCCGGCGCTGCTCTGGTTGATCGAGAGCCTGGCTCGGCGTCACCGGGTAACTGTTGTGGCGCTGGGCCAGGAGCCGCAGCCCAGCCGTTATCGCCTGCTCGGAGCCACCATCGTGAACGTCCCTCCCGAAGAGCGGGGCTCTCACCGCTTGGCCCGCATGATCGCTCGAGGCGTGCGTGCCGCAGGGAGCGAAGGGCGGCCCGACGTCGTGGCTGGCTTCTGGGCCTCGGTATCCGGGCTGGTCGCGGTGGCTGCCGCCGCTCGCCATCGGGTTCCCTCCGTGGTCCACGTGGCGGGTGGGGAGCTGGTCGCCCTGCCCGAGCTCGGCTACGGAGGTGCCCTGGGCCGAGGCGGTCGGTTGATCACCGCCTTGACGCTGCGCCGAGCCGACCGGATCACCGTGGCCACGAACTGGATGGCCGACCACGTGCGAGCCGCGGGCCACCGGGTCGACCGGATCATTCCCCTCGGCGTCGACACCACCCGCTTCAGCCCGATGTCCAGCGCCGATGCGGAGGCGCCCCCTCACCTTGTGCACGTCGGAAGTTTGAATCGGGTCAAGGACCAGACCACCCTGATCCATGCCCTGGCGATCGCCCGCCGATCGGTCCCCGACCTCACGGCTGACCTCGTCGGCGTGGACACGCTCAGTGGCGAGCATGCCCGCCTGGCCCGCACGCTGGGCCTCGCCGACGCGGTGCGCTTCACCGGATTCGTCCCGTCCGACGAGCTGCCCGAGTTGCTCAGGCCGGCCGCATTGCACGTGCTCAGCTCACGCCACGACGCCGGACCGGTTGCCGTGCTGGAGGCGGGCGCCTGCGGAGTGCCGACGGTCGGCACGGCCGTGGGCCACGTCGCCGACCTGGCCAGCGCCCAGCCGCCCGGCGCCCGGGCCGTCCCCCCCGGTGATCCCAGCGCCCTCGCCAGGGCCATCGTCGAGCTGCTGGTGGACCAGCCGCAGCGCGCAGCACTGGCCGCAGTGGCACTCGACTTCTCCCAGCGTCACGACCGCGAGGCCACCGCAGCCGCCTTCGAGCAGCTCTACAAGGAGCTGCGGGCGAGCTCCCGGAGGAGGGAGGCCGCCTCGTCCGGCGAGGTCCCGCGCTGCAGCACATAGCACGGGCGGTCGAGCAGCGTCCGGATGAACTCGCTTGGCAGCCCTTCCCGCTCGCTCGGCAGCGCCGAGGCCAGGAAGCGGGCAGCCGCCTCTTCCAACCCGACCGATCGCAACGCCAGGCGGGGTTCGGGATCGAGGAAGACGACGGCGTCGACCGGCGCCGAGCGGCGCCGCCCGCGC
>JAXDQG010000759.1:0-3133 GCA_034667945.1 Acidimicrobiia bacterium
AGTCGTTCTGGGGCACCCTGCAACTCGAACTTCTCGACTCGAGGACATGGGGAACGCGCGCCGAGCTTGCCACCGCGATCTTTGAATGGATAGAGTGCTGGTACAATCCGCTACGGCGACATTCCAGAATCGGAATGCTCTCCCCAGCGGACTACGAAGCAGCCCACACCCCGCCACACCAAGATCACTGACCCCACACCGTCAGTGTCCGGCGCTGGGGGCCAAGCTCAGCAGAGCGCGAGGTAGGGCGTATAGCGCGGATCGGGTCCGCTGAACTCTCCATGGGCACGAAGGGTTTCCATCGCCCGGACATCGGTCACCGCGAACATGTCCGCGTTCCAGACCGTCAGCAGAGCGCTGGCCACAGGCGTCTGGACGCCCGCCAGCAGGTGGAGGATCCGATGCTTCAGCCGGTTCGGTGCTGACAAGGCGACTCTGGTGATGTCTTCGATGTCTTCGTCCGAGTTCGAGTTCGAGTTCAGCCGACTGAGCACGCGGGTGCTCTTCCAGCGGCCGACCACCAGCAAGTCCGCCCGGGTGAAGTACCCACGCTTGGCAACCGTTGGCCCTACGCGTTCGAGTAGGTCTCGCTCAAGGTCCCCGAGGGGATAGCGGCTGCTCCAGTTCCGCACAAACTCCTCGTCGATAGTCCCAGAAGTCACGGATGCGCTCATCGACCAGCCTTTCGCCGGTTCCATAGACACCTGACAATGCTGGATGACGGCAGCGGAGAGAGCTCTGCAACACTATCGTGGGATGGCAATGCCGACGGGGCGCCTGCGCACCGTAGGCGTCATATGCCCTTTCGCTGCCGCAGATAGAGGTCGGCGTTGAGGCCGACATCAATCCACCAGTCCATCCACGAAGCGTCGTTGGACGTCTCCACGTCGGGCACCGCATCCGACAGCACTCGGCCATCGGCCGTGACCAGCTGGTCGCCGACCGTCTCAACCGGGGAGCCGCCAGCGGCCAGGACGTAAGGGTAACCGCGGCTTATGTCTGCAACGACCTGCCGCACGGGTTCGGTGAACGACGCTCGTCGAGTTTCGAACTCGGTCCATCCACAGATGGTAGTTCCAGCTTGGAGCGTGCCCACGATCGATCGGGCGGAGCCGGCAGGCCTCGCACTCGCAGCAAACTGGAACAGGTTGCGCTCGGCTTCCTCATGGGTCGGCCAGTCCGGTCCGAGCCGGTAGTAGCCGACACCCCTTCCCGAGAGCGGTCGCAACGGGAATCCTTCGACCTGTCCGTCGGGATCCCTGCGTGCTAGCTGACCATCGCAGGCGTCGAAGAACGCGAAGGCATCGATGAGTGTGTCCAGGACATGCCTCCCCGCCACGTGGTCGTCGTAGGCGGAGATGCGTGTGCCGTAGACGCCACCGTCCTGCTTTCGGAAGGTGTCAACGGGCAGAGCTGTCCGCTGCTTCCAGCGGGGGAAGATCATAAAGCGCCCCTCATCCAGTGGACCGACCGCTCGTCTGATGTCGGGGTCCACCACGTCCGCGCGGTGCGTCGCTACATCCCGCAGCGAAGCGAATGCCCACACCACCTGCCCGCGCGGAGTAGTGCCCCGCAGATCGACATAGTTCGGGCCACCCGATGCGCAATACACCTCGTTGTCGAGCGTGCCGATAGCCCACAGCGCTCGGTCCACCTCGTTGACGATTGGGTCGAAGTCCTCGAGCTGCACCATCTCGCCCGGCATCACTGAGCCGGCGACGCTGGCACACTTCTCGGCGCAGCGGTTGATGTCCTCGGCCAGAGCACGCATGCGAAGCGCGCCCTTGCGGAATAGCTCGTCCTTCACCTGCACCGAGCAAGCAGACCGGCAAGCACGGCAAGTTGGCCAGCAAGATTATGGCTCGATGGGACCAACGGTGCCCGCCACGCGTTCGAGAGCGGCAGCGGACCCGGCGAGATCAGCGCGATGCCGCGGGGCTGCAGTATCTGTCGCGGCAACGGCATCCCTGGGCAGCCTCCGCAGGATCCCCGCGACCTCCGCGGCCTGAGCGGCGTTCACCGTCACGCTCAGCTTTGTCTCATCAAGGCCTGCTCGGCGGGCGATGTCGTCCAGGTCTCCGGTGATCCACTCGCAGGCCTCCCTCGCCGCGCCGATGCGCTGCACCAAATCCGCGCTAGCCCACCGCCGTCGACGGGCGCCGCGAGCAGATCAGCTCGCGGCGCTGACTGCTGCCGTGGGGTCGATGACCGGGCGGGGCCCGTTTCGCCGCCACGCCCACTGCAGCACCGCACACACTGCCTCGACGTAGCCCGGTCGATCGGCGTAGCGGCGGGTCGCCGGATCCCTCGCCGCCAGGATCTCCGCCGCGACGTACTCGGCCTCGATCAGCTCCTCATACGCCACCGGCGTCCCACCGGTGATCGGCCGCAACGCCAACGACCGCCAGCCGTTCACGTCGGTGGTCGAGCACGCCACCCATCGGCACGCGATCACCAATCCACCCGCCCGCCACGACGGGCGACCGGCCGCCGTCTGCGCCGCGGAGTACGCCTCCGCCTCCCGCCAGAACTCGCCGAACACCTCCCGCGATACCCGAAGGTTCCGCGCCGGAATTCCAGCGATGTCCCGGTCCGTCACCGTCTTCATGCGGAAATAGTTGCACGGCGTCCTGACAATATCACTAGCTTTGCAAAAGTAGCGTCTTATCCAGGAATTTGACCGCGATCTGTCAATTGACTCATTTGTGGTCGGTCGGCTGATCATCAAAGTGTCGGCACGAATGTGTGAGGGCAAGGGAGGCCTGCGTCGTGCAACGACCGACCCTCGGCGCTCGGGGTAACGAATGAGCCGTGGGTGGCGAGCAAGAACACGGTCCTGCCTTGATCAACACCCGGAAGGTTGTTCGCACGTGCTCGTTCTCCACCCGGCCACGACGTTGCGCAGTACCCGAGCCCGGGGCAGGGCAGCGTGAGCCCAGCGCAGAAGGGCAACCCCGGCGCGGGATGCGGGTGCCTGGTCGTCCTTGTCCTGATCTTCGGTGGGCTCATCCGCGCGTGCAGCGGTAGCGATGACGAACCCACAACGCTCTCTCGCCCGGCAACGACGACCACAGCCACGACCGCGTGGCGCGCTCCCGCCACGATCAACCAGGCACCACCGACGACCACGACG
>JAXDQG010000760.1:0-5108 GCA_034667945.1 Acidimicrobiia bacterium
GAATTCACAAGTAAATCGTCAGGGACTATCGCGAATTCGACCCCTCAGCGCTCCGCACGGAACCGGCGGAGCCGGAGGCTGTTGGTCACGACGAACACGCTCGAGGCGGCCATGGCGGCACCGGCCAGCATCGGGTTCAGCAACCCGGCAGCGGCCAGCGGCAGGGCGGCGATGTTGTAGGCGAACGCCCAGAACAGGTTGCCCTAGATCGTGCGCAGGGTCTGTCGCGAGAGTCGGAGCGCGTCGGCGGCGACGCGCAGGTCGCCACGGACGAGCGTGAGGTCGCTGGCCTCGATGGCCACGTCGGTGCCGGTCCCCATGGCCAGGCCGAGATCGGCCTGGGCCAATGCAGCCGCGTCGTTCACCCCATCCCCGACCATCGCCACCACCCGTCCCTCCCCTTGGAGGCGGCGAATCACGGCGACCTTCTCGGCCGGCAGCACCTCGGAAATCACCTCGTCGATCCCCACTGCCGAGGCCACGGTGCGAGCCGACCGCTCGTTGTCGCCGGTCAGCAGCACCGGCCGCAGCCCCAGGCCCCGCAAGCGGGCCACCGCCTCGGGCGAGGTCGGCTTCACCGCGTCGGCCACGATCAGCACAGCTCGGACTTCGCCATCCCAGCCCGCCAGGATGGGCGTGTGCCCGGCTGCGCCCGCCGCAGCAAAAGCCTCCTCGAGGGCCGTGGGCAACGCCAGCGATCGCGCGGCCAGCAGCTCGGCCCGCCCCGCCAGCACGGTAAGCCCCTCGACCACGCCCTCTACGCCCAGACCCGGGTGGTTGGCGAACGACTCCAGCGTCGGCAGCGAGCCGGCACGCTCACGAGCCAGTCGGGCGATGGCACGGCCGATCGGGTGCTCGGAGGCGTCCTCTACTGCGCCAACCAGCCGGAGGACCTCCGCTTCGGCCACGCCAGCCGTGACCGCCTCGATCAAGGTCATCTGGCCGCTGGTCACCGTGCCGGTCTTGTCGAGCAGGATCGTGTCGACACGCCGGGTCGACTCGAGCACCTCCGGCCCCCGAATGAAGATGCCGAGCTGCGCGCCCCGCCCCGTTCCAACCAACAGCGCGGTAGGCGTGGCCAGCCCGAGGGCGCAGGGACACGCGATGATCAGCACCGCGACCCCAGCGGTGAAGGCTGTGGCCGCGCCGGCGCCCACGCCCAGCCAGAAGCCGAGGGTCCCCACGGCCAGCGCTATGACGACCGGGACGAACACGGCCGCCACCCGGTCGGCCAGTCGCTGGACCGGCGCCTTGCCGTTCTGGGCCTCGGTGACGAGACGTGCCAGCTGCGCCAGCTGGGTGTCCGCCCCGACCCGGGTCACCCGCACCACGAGCCGGCCGCCGGCGTTCACGGTGGCGCCGACCACCGCATTCCCGGGACGGACCTCCACCGGCGCAGATTCGCCGGTCAACAGGGAGGCGTCGATAGCCGAGCTGCCTTCCTCGACGACCCCGTCAATGGCGATCTTCTCGCCTGGTCGCACCACGAAGCGGTCGCCTATCACCAGCTGCTCGACAGGGATGCGACGCTCGACTCCGTCCCGGAGGACGGCGACGTCCTTGGCCCCGAGCTGCAGCAGCGCCCGCAGGGCCGAGCCGGAGCGGCGCTTGGCCCTGGCCTCGAAATACCGGCCGGCCAGGATGAACACGGTGACTGCGGCGGCCACCTCGAGATAGATCTCGTTGGTGCCGGCGCCCCGCTCCACCGTGAGCGCGAAGGGCATCTTCATGCCTGGCTGCCCTGCGTCGCCGATGAACAGCGCCCACAGCGACCATCCGAAGGCGGCCAACGTGCCGATGGAGATCAGGGTGTCCATGGTGGCGCTGGCGTGGCGCAGATTGGCCCAGGCGGCCCGGTGGAACGGCAGCGCTCCCCACACCACAACGGGAGCAGCCAACGTCAGGGAGAGCCACTGCCAGTTGGAGAACTGCAGCGCGGGGACCATCGCCAGGGCGAGCACCGGCAGGCTGAGCAGGGTGGATATCACCAACCGGGTTCGCAGAGCGTGCGTGGGATCCGCGTCCGCAGCGGCTGGCTCGGCCTCCCCCGCGTGCTCGCCCCGGGCCGGAAGTGCGGCTGTGTACCCCGCAGCCTCGACTGCGGCCACGAGCTCGGCCGGATTCAGCGAGTCGGGGTAGTCGACCCTGGCCCGTTCGGTGGCGTAGTTCACCGTGGCGCTGACTCCGGCGAGCCGGTTCAGCCGCTTCTCGATCCGCATGGCGCAGGACGCGCACGTCATCCCGCCGAGGGCCAGCTCGACCTGGCTCCGAGGGTCGTCGGTGGCCGGATGATCAGTGACCGCCATGGCCGCCCTCCCCGTCTGGGGTCGTCGTGCCGCCCGTACCCGCGGGTACGTCGACGGTGAAGGCCGCTGTGCGCACGACGCCGCCATGCTGGAAGTCGAGGAACAGCCGATAGGCGCCGGGGCTGAGCGCCTCGACCGCGAAGGCCACCGCCTGCGTCGACGACGCCGGGGTCGGATGCACGTGCAGGTAAGCAAGGTCGGCAGCCCGGACGGCTACCAGGTGGCCATAGGCGCCGAGGTACGGCTCGAGGCCGTTGACCGGCGCACCGTCGCGCTGGACCTGAAACACCACCTCGGTCTCCGAGCCGGCCGACATGGCGCCCTGCAGTCGGACCTCGTAGCCGGCCACCGTGGCGATCGACGTGGGGGCCGGAAGCCGTTGCGGCGCAAGGAAACCTGCCGCCGTGAGGGCAACGCCCAACGTCAACGGTTTGGCGCCGGCAGGGGCGAAATCGGCGTAGGCCCGATAGCCGCCGGCCCGAGGCAGGGCCAGCGTCGTGGTCCATGTGCCGTCACTGTCCAGCCCGGGATGTACGTGCTGATAGTCGGCCAGGTCGTCGGAGGTCACGATCAGGTGCAGGTCACGCTCGTGGCGCGTGTCGTAGGAGGTGACGGCGGTGCCTCCCGGACCGAGGATGCGGAAGGAGAAAGGCCGGGCAACGCCGGGGGTGAAGGCGGCATCGTCGATGGCAAAGGTGTAGCCGCTCTGGCTGGCGCTCAGGCCAGCCGGCGTCACCACGTCCTGCTGCATGGCGGCGGTGCCCGTCATGCCGTGACCGTCCTCGACGCTGCCGCCGACCTCCCAAGGTCCGACCAATGCCCCGACGCCGAGGGCCGCCAGCAGCACCACCGTCAGCACGGCAAGGTAGGCGGTCAGTTTGGCCGGTGCCTGGACAAGGCCACCGCTCACGAGGACACCTCGTAGCCGGCCTCTTCGACTGCGGCCCGGACATCGGCCTGGGCCACCGGAAAGTCACCGTGCAGGGTGACCAGGCCGGAATCGAGATCAACATCGACGCGCTCGACCCCGGGCAGCCGAGAAAGCTCATCACGCACTGCCCGCACACAGTGATCACAGCTCATCCCGGTGACGGTGACGGTCATCTCGGTGGTCGCCATGGTGTCCTCGCCTTTCGAACGTCGCACCCCTGCCCGCTGGAGCCTCGTGTACTATACCCCCCTAGGGTAACCATGCGACAGGGCCTGGACGGGGAGGACGGCGAAGGAATGCCGGGATATAGCAGCAAGCCGGGATCCGGCAGCAAGCCGGGATCCGGCAACAAGCCGGGATACAGCAGCAGGAAGGATGACCATCTGAAGCGACTGCGCCGCATCGAGGGTCAGGTCCGGGGCCTGCAGCGGATGGTCGAGTCTGACGAGTACTGCATCGACGTGCTGACGCAGGTCTCCGCGGCCACCAAGGCACTGCAGTCCTTCGCCCTCGAGCTTCTCGACGAGCACATGAGCCACTGCGTGACAGACGCCATCAGCACGGGCGAAGGCGGCCAGGAGAAGGTTGCCGAAGCCATGGCGGCGGTCGCGAGGTTGGTGAAGTCTTGACGTTTGTCTCTCCCGACCGACATGGCATCACATGATCAGGTGGCACTCAATGCAAATTGACGCAATGGAAAATCATCAAGATTTTCGACACAGAGAAACTTCCACAATGCTGCACCACCATCCGAAGCGTGCTCTCGGTCTACGCAGTCGGTCTTCCACATCACGCGGAGTGAGTTCTGTCCCTTTTTAGAACCGTCGCCGTCGGTACAGGGCTTCATCGAGTCAACTTCGCAATATTTACAATAACGTTTCCTACCCCTTCGTCGCGAAGACAACCTTGCGTACGCAATGTTCCGGATGTAGGTTAAGAAGGACTCCCGGCGGGGGAGCTTCCATTAGCGGTAGGGCTAACGTGGAGGGAAAATTGAGGCGGCTCATACTTGCCGTCGCGGTGGTCGCCGTATCTACGGTGGCAACTGCGCCGAGCGCGCGCGCGGACGACGGTGGAGGCCGGCACGATAGGCCGGTCGTCCATACTGACTTCAATCCGAAAGACTTCAAAGAGGGTCCAAAACTGAGTAACCGCTATCTCGCACTCGATCCAGGGACCGAGTTCACCCTGGAGGGAACTACGAGTCAGGGCGTACACAGCATCGTGCTGACCGTCACCGACCTCGTGAAAAAGGTTTCCGGGGTGCAGTCTCGGGTTATCTGGGATGTCGACCGGCAAGACGACGTGCTGGCCGAGGCCGAGCTCGCCTTCATGGCCCAGGACGACGACGGCAACGTCTGGAACACCGGTGAGTATCCAGAGGAATATACGGATGGCGTCTTCACCGGAGCGCCGCGTACCTGGATCGGCCTGGTCGAAGACGCACTCCCCGGAGTGGGCATGCGAGCCAGGCCCCGTCCCGGGACCCCGACATACTTCCAGGCGCTGGTGCCGTCGATCGAGTTCGGCGACACGGCGACGGTCACCAAGATCATCCCGAAGTTCTGCATCAAGCTGGGCTGCTTCTCCAACGTCGTCCAGATCGAGGAGACGAACTCCTTCGTTCCGGATGAGGGCACGCAGATCAAGTACTACGCCCCAGGTGTTGGCAATATCCGCATCGACTTCGTCGGTGGCACCGAGCAGGAGTCGCTTGAGCTGGTGAGCGTTCGGCACCTCGACGACAAGGCTCGCGACGCGGCCAACAAAGCTGCGCTGAAGCTTGATGGCCGAGCTTACAAGGTTGCCCCGGACATCTACGGCGGCACGCCGAAGGCGAAGCGAGAAACCGACAAGTAGGGCCCTCCGGG
>JAXDQG010000761.1:0-5886 GCA_034667945.1 Acidimicrobiia bacterium
TGACCGAGACGCTGACCGCGCTCTTTTTGCGTGGCCTAGGCGGCCTTTGAGGCACCAGCGCGTCGGTCGGGGCAGCTGCCTGGCAGGCGCGCTGGCCGCGTACCGCCAGTTCAGCCGCGCACCGCCAGTTCAGCCGCGCACCGACAGTTCAGCCTCCGAGGACGGTCTGCAGGTCTCGCACGTGCTCTTGCGTCTGCTCGAGCAGGGGACGTAGCGCCTCGGCCACATCGGCCAAGCCGAGGTCGTTGGCCTGGGCGGTCCGATCGCGGTAGCGCTGCAGCTGCTCGGTCTCGAGCTGCAGGTCGAGCTCGAGGGCGCGCCTGCTATCGGACTCGGTCGGCACCTCGGGCACGTCGGTCGTCGGCATACCCCCCAGGAAGTCGACCTGCTCGGCGAGAACCAGGGCGTGCTTGAGCTCTTGGTTGACGTGGGCACGCAGCTCGTCGATCGTGCTGAGGTACTCGGCCCCCTTGAGTGTGGCGACATGCTGAACGTACTGCACGATCGAGCGGTACTCCATGCGGAGGTCCTGGTTCAGTTCGTCGATGAACGCGGCCTTGTCCATGTGAGGTGCTCCTTCCGACGCATGGCGGAGTACCCATGCCCGATCGACGCTCAATCTTCCGGCGGCTCCAGCACGCGGTCTCCGTGGCCGGAGCGGACAGCGTTGCTCGCCGACTCCTCACCGCCCCTGCGCGGCGGCTCGGCTTACTTGCAGGTGCTCGTGGACTGGTCGAAGGCGCATGGCTTCGTCTTGCCGGACAGGTCGATGACGTCTCCCTGCTGCACCCACTGCTGCTTGGCGGAGTCGTACCTGGAGATGTCCGAGCCTTCGATGAAGTACGCGTCCGCATTGCCGTTCATGTTGAACTTGATGCCCGGCAACAGCATCGGGTGAGTCAGATCCATCGAGCGGAACGCCAAGATGAGATTTGAGCGGGTCAGTCCACCGTCGAGCTCGCCGGCGATGCGGATCGCCTGGATCATCGGGTAGGCGTACTCGAAGCCCAGCCCGAAATTGCCCGATGCGCGGTAATTGATGCCTTTCGACTCCAGCAGCTGTCGGCCCCACTGGATGTAGGGGTTGCCGTCTTCCGAAGGCGAGTTGAGGTCGCGGATGCCACCACCGCCGATCCACCAGCCATTGGACGCCGAGCCATCGCCGCCCACCTTGTCCTTACCGACATAGCTGGCGCTCTTGCAGTTCTGCGAAGTGAACAGGTACTTGGTCTTTTCCTTCATACCGTTCTGGGCGACTTCTTGAATGACCTGCGTGCACTGGACCCCACCGCTCATCATGATGAACACGTCAGGCTGCTTCGAGCCGATGGTCGTCAGCGGGTCTTTGATGGTGGGCGCGCCAACGTCGGCCACTTCGTTGAAGTATTCGAAGCGGTCCTTGTTGGGCGACTGCGCGATGTAGGCGCGGAAACCCGTGTCGTAGGCTTTGCCGTAATCGCTGTTGGCCACCAGCGAGGCGATCTTCACCTTTCGATCCGTGGGGAACTCGCCGATGTGCTGGTCGATGAAGGCACCCCAGAGGACCGCTTCGGTGCTGTAGGCCAGCTGCAGTCCCGTGGTCCAGGGATGGTTCACCGGGTCGGCCCAGGCCGGGTGGCCAGTGGGCTCGAGGGGGTGGGGAATGCAGCGCTGGTTGAGCTTGTCGTAGACCTTCAGCCCCGTCGGCGAGCCGAGGGTCCACATGGCGAAGACCTTCTCCGAGTCGATGAGCTCGTCCACCAGCGGGATGGTGCGGGCGGCATCGTAACCGTCGTCCTTGACGATGAGATTCACCTTGCGGGTCTTGCCGTGGTCGGTGAAGACGTCCTTCTTCGAGTAGTAGTCGAAGATGACCTCCATGGCCCGGGCACCATTGCCGAAATCGCCGGCGGGGCCGGAGAGCGCCGTCGTGTGACCGATCTTGACCTGATCGTCGGTCACGCCTTCTGTTTCACTCCAGCCGCCGGGGCATCTGGAGAGATCGATGGTGAAGCCGGCCGGACCCGTCAGCATCTTTCCGTCAGCCGACTTGCCCCACTTGCTGTTCTTGATCTTCTTGACGATGGTCGCCCGTTCCCGGTCGCCCAGGGCGTCCCACTCCTCGAGTGTCGTCGGTATGGCCGACGCCGCTGTCGTCGAGCTCCCGGATCCGTTGGCCGGCGTCTGACCACCGCCGAACGCTTGGCCGATGCCTTCCTTGACGCCGGGATCGACGGTCGCCTGGGTCTCTCTGCCGCTGCCGCCCGAGCCGCCGCAGGCAGTGGCCAAGAGCCCGCCAAAGAGTGCAAAGCCGACAAACCGCGATCGCCGTCGCATCACTGATGGCCCCCCCGAGGATGTGCGCAGCCGTTGAGTCGGCGGGGCGACCATAGGGGGCCGATTGCACCCGGTGCCAGAAACGACGTCACGACCTGAGCCTCAACCGCCATCGGCGGCACGCATGTCAGCGGAGCGCGAGGGGGGCGCCGGTCTCGAGCAGGGTCTTGAGGCTGGCGATGATCGGAGGCCAACCTTCGGAGATGCCCTGCAGCACGACGCTTCCCGGCTCGAAGTCGTCGTGTGTGACGGTGAGCTTGACCAGGTCGCCGACCGGTTCGATGTCGAAGGTCACCTTCGAGCGTCGCTCGGTTGCCGCCTTGGCCAGGAACTCGTGCTCGTCGGCGAATTTGGCGATGAATTCCGGCGTGATGGTGTGCCAGGTGTAGCTGAGCTTTCGGGGCGGATCGGCGGCCAGCACCACTTGCCTGTCATCAGCCATGGTGATGTCGTCGAGCTGCCACGTGATGGTCGAGCCCACCTTCCACTCCGACTGCAAACCCACGCCCCAATAGCGTTGGGTGAACGCCGGGTCGGTCAGCGCGGTCCAGACGCGTTCGGGCGGGGCGTTGATGTACGTGGTGTAGACGAAGGTGTTGTTCATCGGTTCCTGCTCCAGCGCGCGCTTGAGATCGGCGAGGGCGTCGGCCCTCGTCCGGTCGTATTGATTGATCCAACGCTCGGCGATGGCGTTGATGGGCACGGGATTGAGAAAGTGCAACTTCTCGCGGCCTCGCCTTTGGGTGCTGACCAGATTGGCGTCCTCCAACACCGTCAGGTGCTTGCTGACCGACTGTCGTGCCATGCCCAGACCGGCGCAGAGCTCGCGCAGGGTCTGACCGTTGCGTTCGTTCAGCCGGTCGAGCAGCCGGCGCCGGTTGGGGTCGGCGAGGGCTTTGAAGACGTCGTCCATGATCGGGTGCGTTCGGGCTGTGGTGGAGGAAAGGCAGCCATCTGGCTGCCCGTTAACTTAGGCAGCCAGATGGCTGCACGTCAACCCGCCGCGCGTCCTGGCGGGCGCCTCGGTCACCCGCATGCACGATGAAGGCGGTCAGCCAGGCAGGGGCAGCTCCCAGCCAAGCGGCAGGACCTCCATCGAGGCCAAGTGCGCGTGTCCTGACCGGGAGAATCCGTGCAAGTAGATCGCGGCGGTGCTCTCTGTGTTCGCCGACCGGCTCGATCACGACCCGTGGCTGTTCCGGCGTTGGTTCCGGCTCGGGCTCTCGACGTCGAGGCCGAGCCGGGGCCACTAGCCGAGGTGCTGACGGATGCCTACGCCGCTATGGTCGGGAGCAGCCGAGCGCAGCTTCTGGAGCCAAATTCACTTGCCGCTGGCCTCGCCCAGCATGGTGAGGGCTTGCGCAGCGCGGAAGAACTTGTTTCGGCCGAGGTCTCCGACCGATCGGATCCTGAACGCTTGCTCGAGGAGCTTGGCGTCGCCGTCGCTGACGCCGGAGAGCGCGCTCACCGGAGCTTTCAGAACCTCCTCGAGGTTCTTGTTCTCCCATTCCTTGTCGAGCAGTGATGCCAGGTCAGCAGTGACGGCCATGAGTTTCTCCCCACACATCCGCGAGTTCTTGCTCGGAAGTCGGCAGATTAGCTGCCCTCCGAAGACACTGAGCGGATGTTTCGCCCCAACGCCCATCGCTGTCGTTTCGTCAGGGTCGATCGAGCGAATTCGGCGTACAGCTCGGTCTGTATGGGGTCTGAAAGCCTTGGCCTTGTGTCTCACGAAGAGAGGTATAGGCGTGACAGATCGTGTTCGGACGAGACCGTTCGAGGTCCCATCCGCACCACGATGCGGACCATTCGCCCAGCGAATGAACGACCGGCTATAGCACCTCAATCGCCAGCACCGGCGCATGAGGGCATGGTGATCCGACCCGGGCTCATCGGCTTATCGGCCGGGTGGACACGCTCGTGAGCTGCGCAATGTGCTTGCAGCGCCCCGCTACTGACAGCATGCCAACCCGGTACGGCGGCACGGGGCTGCCGACAGGAAGGAAATCGGTGCAACGGAGAAGGACTGGCTTCGTCGCGGCTCTGCTCGGCTTGGCGCTTGCGGCCGGAGCGTGCGGCGGAAGCGACAGCGGTAGCAGTAACGAGGGCGCGACGTCCACGACCGGAGCGGACAGCGCGTCGACGACGACGGAGGCTGCATCGGGGACTACGACATCGTCGACGCTTGCTGCGCAGCCCAAGTCCCTCGAGGAATGGGAGACGTTGTGGGCCACACAGCGGGCCGCAATTGTCAAGCGCATCAAGGACAACGGCTGGGGCAAGTCAGCTGATGGGAAGTCGCTCACCGGGCCCGAAGGTTGGAAGGTCGACCTGTCGAAGTGTCCGCAGGGTTGGTCGGATACCGAGGGTGTGACCGACACGACGATCAAGATCGGTCACTCGATTCCGATGTCTGGCACCTATGCCGACATCAGCAATGCCGGGAAGGCGATCGGTTTCATCTTCGACTATTACAACGAGAAGGGGCTCTTCAAAGACGCCACCGTTGGGAAGACCCGCAAGGTCGAATACACGATGAAGGACGACAACTACGACCCGGCTCGGGCCATTCCGAACGTCGACGAGCTGCTCGACCACGACAAGGCGTTCGCCATCTGGACGCAGGGCACGTCCTCGACGCTCAAGACCTACGACAAGCTGAATGAGCGCTGCGTTCCGCAGCCCATGGCGCTCACCGCTCATGTGGCCTGGGGCGATCCGGTGAACCATCCGTGGACGACCGGCATTCCGCAGCCGACCTACAGCACGGAAGCGGTCGTGTGGGGCGCCTTCCTCGAGCAGCGACTGGGCGAGTTCCCGACTGATCGCAAGGTGAAGGTCGCCGCACTTGTGCAGAACAACGACTTCGGCAAGCTCTACGACTCGGCGTTCAGGGGCTACCTCGCCCAGTCCGACAAGCTGAAGGGCCGGGTCGACTACGTCAGCGAGACCATCGAGGCGTCGGCACCCACCGTGGTCGACCCGATGACCACCCTGGCGTCCAAGAACCCCGACGTGTGGATCACCATGCTGGCGGGGACGCAGTGCACCCAGATCGTCACCGAAGCGGCCCAGAACGGCCTGAAGGGCAAGGCGAAGTACCTGTTCATGCCACAGGCATGCCCCGGTGCCAGCTACGTCTCGAAGGAGAAGGTGGGGGGCGACGGATCAGCTTCGGATGGTTGGTTCCTGTTCAGCCCCGGCCTCAAGGACATGCTGGATCACAGCTACGACAGCGATCCCTATGTCGCCTGGGCCAAGGGCGCGCTGAAGGCAAAGGGCATCAATCCCGAACTGTCCAGCTACACCAGCGCGGGCCTCAACTACGCGTTCCCGGTGACCCAGGCGCTCGCCATCGCCGGTGACCTTCCCGGCGGTGTGACCCGCACGAACTTCCAGCTGGCGCTGCGCAGCATTGACATGACCGCTCCCATGTTGCTGCCCGGCATTGCTATGCACATGAACGGCGTCAAGGACGCCTACATCGTGGAAGGCGGCATCTTCCAGCGCTGGGATGCTGCCAAGCAGACCTATGTCAACCAGGGCAACGTCATCGACCTGGACGGCAAG
>JAXDQG010000762.1:0-5457 GCA_034667945.1 Acidimicrobiia bacterium
CCGCCCCCAACTTCTCCTTGATCAACCGCCGCTCATCGAACGACAACCGCGTGAACCGCTTACCCGCCACCCACACCACCTCCGACCCATCACAACAGCACCGTTGCAATGACGAGGCGCGCACCCCACGTCGAATCGGTGAACCACTCACCGAAAACGAACGTGCCACCGGTGTGGAAACCGAATTCTTGCTCGGGCGGCGCGGGTGTGCCCGCCCTCCCAACCGCCTGCCGGGCACCTTCCCCTCGAGCCCGCGAGACTTGAACCGCACGGGCCGGCGGACGACCGGTTGGCCGACAGGGGGCACGCAATCATGGACAACGTCGCCATCACGGGCGTGGGCGTGATCTCCGCCCTCGGCAACGACTTCCAGCAGTTCACCGAGAATCTCGACGCCGGCCGCGTCGAGATCGTTCCCGCCCCATGGGCCGACCCGGACAACGGTCGCTACTCCTGGGTCTCGCGTGTCCGCGACTTCGATCCCACCCAATGGATGGACGAACGCGTCCTCGACGGCAGTGACCTCTTCACCCATTTCGCCCTGGCAGCCGCCGTCCAAGCCGTCGACGACCATAAAGCTGAGCTCGACCCCCTACGCACCGGCGTCGTGCTTGGCACCACCATGGCCGGCGCGCGGGCACTGCTCGAAGCTCAACACCTCCTCGATACCGTCGGCCCCCACGCCGTCCCCAAGAAACTCAACATCCAGGCCTGGCCCAACATGGCCGCCGGTCAACTCGCCATGCGCTGGAAGCTGCACGGACCCCTGCTCACCGTCTCCACCGCCTGCGCCTCGTCCCTCGACGCCATCGGCACCGCCGCCCGCATGATCGAGACCGGCCAAGCGGACGTCGTCATCACCGGTGGTACCGAAAGCGGGCTCTGCGCCGCGCTGTATTACAGCCAGACCGCCTACGGCATGTCGGGTCAGGTCACCGACCCGAACAAGGCCAGCATGCCCTTCGATGTGCACCGCAGCGGCATCGTCGAAGGTGAGGCCGCCGGTGTCCTCGTCCTCGAGCGAGCCGACCGGGCCAGGCAGCGAAACGCCCACATCTACGGGATGGTCCGGGGCTACGGCTCGGTGTCCGACTCCTACCATCCCTCGTCGCCCGACCCCAGCGGTGAGTGGGAAGCGCTGGCCATGACCCAGGCCCAGCGCGAGGGCGGCCTCACCGGCGGGCCCGAGGCCATCGACGCCGTCATCGCGCATGGGACGAGCACCCCACTGGGCGACCTGGCCGAGATCCGGGCCATCACCGACGTCTTCAACCCGGCGCAGCGTCAAAGACCGCTCTACGTCACGTCGATCAAGGGCCACATCGGCCACACCGGCGCAGCTGCCGGCGTCATGAACGTCTTGGCCGCGCTGCACGGCATGGCAACCAGCACCGTCCCCCACACCGCCAACACCACCGAGCCGGAGCCGGCCGACTTCGACATCGTGGTGGACCATCCGATCAAGGCCGATCTCGAGGTCGCGCAGATCAACGCGTTCGGCTTCGGAGGGCAGGACGCCTCGCTCGTCCTCACGCACGACTGATCCGTGCTGGACTGAGCCCGACGCCGGGGGATGAGGGAGCGAATGACCACAAAGGGGATGTTGGACGGATACCGGGTGCTCGATCTGGGCCAGTACCTGGCGGGCGCCGGCATCAGCCGGATGCTGGCCGAGCTCGGGCCCGAGATCATCAAGATCGAGCTGGCGCCCGGGGGTGATCCCAGCCGACTCCTGCCCTGGATCGTCGAAGGCCGCAGCACCGTCTTCATCCAGAACAACCGGGGCAAGCGCAGTGTCTGCGTCGACTGGGACACGCCCGAGGGACGGGACATCGTTCGTGAGCTGGCCATCCGGTGCGACATCGTGGTCGAGAACTTCGGGCCGAGCGTGCTGAAACGCCGCAAGCTGGATTACCAGGCGCTCAGCCAGCTCCGGAAGGACCTGATCATGGTTTCGATCTCGGCCTACGGCCACACCAGCCCATGGGCCGACCGACCGGGCTTCGACGGCGTCATCCAGGCCACCTCCGGGCTCATGCACATGACCGGTGATCCGGACGGGCCGCCCGCCTCCGTGGCGTTCGCCATCGCCGACAACTCCACGGCGGTGCACGGCTTTGCCGCCGTCGGTTACGCGCTCCTCCACCGGGAACGCACCGGCGCGGGACAGCACGTCGACATCGCCATGGCCGACGTCATGTTCCACCTGCAGGACCAGATCGGTCAGCACGTCGCCTCCCAAGGCGCCTTCCATCCCAAGCGGGTCGGCCGCCACCACCCCATGTACTGCCCGGTCGGCACCTACCAACTGCCGGAGGGCTACGGATTCCTGCTGGTGCTCGACCGGCAGTGGCCAAATCTCGTCAAGGCGATGGACCGTCCCGACCTGTTCGACGATCCCCGCTTCGAGACCAACGCGGTACGGGCGGTCAACCAGGCCGAGCTCATCCCCATCGTGCAGGACTGGCTGCTGTCCTTTCCGGACAACGACACGCTGATCGACCACTGCCGTCAGCACCGGGTCCCGCTCGGGCCGGTCATGGATCCCGTGGATGCCATCGGTCATCCCCATTTCGAGGCGCGCCAGATGGTGCGGCGCGTCCCGGACCCGGTGGCCGGCGAGGTGGTCATCCCTGGTTACCCGTGGAAGTTCTCGGCCCGCCCCGAACTACCCGACCTGCAGGCCCCGACGCTGGGCCAGCACAACAGCGAGGTACTGCAGGAGCTGCTCGGCTACAGCTCGGACCGCATAGAAGACCTCACTGCCAGGGGTGTGCTGCGTTCCGGCATTTGCTGAGCGCAGGTTGGCAAAGGCGCAAGTCAGGCCCTCGACGAGATCTCTAGAACCGCCAAGGGTACGACGACCGCCCGCCGTAGGTGGTGTCGAGCGCCAGCAAGCGCTCGCGCAAGACCCCCTCCCCTGCCGCGTCGATGGCTGTCCACGCCATGGCCAGGGCTCCGTCCACGAGTGCATCGTCGGCCAACGGGGTGATGCAGTGGGCGGCGAACTCGGGCTGGTGGTTCACCGCCGGGAGCGAGTTGAGACCCAATGTGGGATGGATGGTTGGCATCAGCAAGCTGAGATTGGCCATGTCCGTCGACCCCGCCGGGCCCCGGGGCGCATGGTCGAAGCACCGCCCAAGACTCTCGGCGTTGCCGCGATACAGGGCCGCAACCTCGACGTCGTGGAGGAACTCCGAATAGGGCGGCCCCAGCGCCTCTACCACCAGACGGGCGCCGGTGGCCAGGGCACCGGCTTCGAAGCAGCGCTCGATCTTCGGCTGCAGCTCCGCGAGCTTCTCGAGCGTCGGCGCCCGGAAGAAGTACCTGGCAGTGGCTTCGCCCGGCACAACGTTGGCCGCCTCCCCACCCCGGGTGACGATGCCGTGCACCTGATCGCCGGGTGGCAAGTGCTGGCGGAGCAGGCCGATGGCCACCTGCGCGATGGTGATGGCGTCGGCGGCGTTGATACCGAGATGCGGGGCCAGCGAGGCATGCGCGGTCTTGCCGTGGAAATGGAAGTCGTGCTGGCTGATGGCCAGCGTGGGGAACGAGTCGCCTTCCATCGGCGTCGGGTGCACCATCATCGCCACGTGGATGCCGTCGAAGGTTCCTCGCTCCAACATGAGGACCTTCCCGCCGCCCAGCTCCTCCGCCGGCGTGCCCAGCACCTTGACGGTGATGCCGAGGTCGTCGGCGACCCGAAGTAGCCCGATGCCGGCGCCGACCCCGGCCGCGGCGATCATGTTGTGACCGCAGGCATGCCCGATGCCTGGCAAGGCGTCCAACTCCGAGCAGATTCCCACGGTCAGCGGTCCGGAGCCGGCCGTGGCCACAAAGGCGGTCGGCAGGTCGGCCACCCCGGCGGTCACGTCGAAGCCCGCGTCCGCCAGGGCGTCGGCGGCCCAGGCCGACGTGCGCTCTTCTTCGAAGGCCAGCTCGGGGTGATCCCAGATCCGATGCGACAGGTCGACCAGCCCCGGGCGGGCGCGCTCGATGTCCTGCCGGGCTGCCTCTTTGGCGGTGGTCGTCATGCTCGGGAGGTTAAACCCAGCCGCACATCGACAGCCGCTGCGACCCTGCCCGGGCCCGCCGGACGCGCGCCACCGAAGGCGCCGGTACTGTCCGGGTATGTCGCGCCGTGACCAGATCCGCATGACCCCCGAAGAAGTGGACGCTTACCTCGCCGAGCCCCATCTGTGCAGCATCGGAACCATCGGGCCGGGCGGGACGATCCATCTGGTGGCCATGAATTACGGCTTCATCGATGGCTGCCCCGGCTTCTGGAGCTATCGGAAATCGCAGAAGACCAAGAACCTCGAACGCAATGCCAATGTGACGATGTTGGTCGACAGCGGTCGCCGCTACGCGGAGCTCAAGGGCGTCCAGGTCGTGGGCACGGCCGACGTCCTGTACGACGAAGCATCGGTCCTGAAGCTGGCCGACTCGATGTCCGAGCGTTACGGGGCCATCGCCGAGGACGCCCGCGCCAGCGCGCCCAAGCGGGTGGTGGTGAAGATCAACGTCGACAAGATCGTCAGCTGGGACCACAACAAGCTCGGCGGCGTCTACTGATCTGACGCTGGTGATCTGACGCTTCTGATCTGACGCTGGCGATCTGACGCTTCTCTGACGCTTCTGATCTGACGCTTCGCCGTCCACGGCCTCCCCGACCGAGGTACCGTCGCGTCCGGGGATAAGGCCGCACGGCACAAGCAGGGGGAATACATGGTCGAGCTCGCGTATCGGACGTACGACGCCGACAACCACTACTACGAGCCGGTCGATTGCTTCACCCGCCATATGGAGCGCGACAAGCTGCACCTGGCGTTCCATCTGGAGACCGTGGATGGCGTCGAGCAGCCGATGGTCGACGGTCGCCTCGCCAACACCTTCGTCTATGGCGGCTTCTTCCGCGGCAACATCGCCCGTCCCGGCTCGCTGCGGGAGATGATGCGGAACATCAAGAAGGCCGGCATGCTCGACGAGTCCAACCCAGTGGTCGGTCCGCCGGAGCGTTCATGGTTCCAACGTGACGCCCGCATCGAGCTGATGGACCGTCAAGACATCGAGGCGACACTGCTCTTTCCCAGCACCGGCGTGGTCGTCGAGCCGACCTTTCAGGGAAACAAAGAGATCCTCTATGCCAACTACCGGGCCTTCAACCGCTGGCTGGAAGAAGACTGGGGCTTGGGTGCCGATCGGCGAATCTATGGGGCTCCGCTGATCAGCCTGCTCGACGTCGACGAGGCGGTGCGCGAGCTCGAGTGGGCGCTGGACCGCGGGTGCCGCGTGATCAACCTCACCGCTGGGCCGGCCTACGGCAGATCCCCAGGAGATCCCTACTTCGACCCATTCTGGGCCCGCATGAACGAGGCCAAGGTGATCGCCGGTATTCACGTCGGTGACGCTGGCTACAACGCCCGCAATGCCGCTGCATGGGGTGAGGACGTTGTG
>JAXDQG010000763.1:0-3101 GCA_034667945.1 Acidimicrobiia bacterium
CTCGGCGGCCAAGCACTTGATCAGCAAACTGCCCGCACGCAACAAGTTTTCGGCGCCTATTCGTCGATTCGACGTCGATTCGACGAGGCATGCGCCCAATTCGACGTACCGACACCGGTCTGACGAAATACGATAAGTGGCGGGGCGAGCGCTCAACGTGAGCGCCATGGCCGCGTTCAAACGGCCGTTACGACCCGGCCGAGCGCAGCGCCTCCCACACCCGCTGGGGCGTGTACGGCAGATCGAGATGCTCGACGCCGAACAACGACAAGGCATCCAGCGTGGCGCTCTGCAGCGCCGGCGTGGCCACCACCGTCCCGGACTCCCCCACTCCCTTCACCCCCAGCGGATTCAACGGGCTCGGCGTCTCCATCTCATGCGTCTCGAACGACGGCATCTCGGCCGCGGACACAAGCGCATAGTCGGCCAACGTCGCCGTACGAGGAATCCCGTCCTCGTCGTACACCATCTCCTCGCACAGGGCCGCCCCGACCGCCAGCCCGACGCCCCCGTGCACCTGCCCCTCCGCCAGCACCGGCTGGAGCAATGTCCCGGCGTCGTCGACGGTCACCACCGACCGGCATCGCACCTCACCGGTCTCGACGTCGACCTCGACGCAGGCCACGCACGCCCCGAAGGCGAACGTGCCCGCCCCGCCAGCGGGCTTGAACCGGTGCGTCGCCTCCACGCTGCCCAGCTGAGACCACGTGAGCGAGCGCGCCGGCGTCCCGACCACATGGAATCGCCCCAGCGCCCGGTCGAGCACCACATCGTCCGGATTGGCCTCGAGCAGATCCGCAGCCCGTCGACGGGCCTCCTCCACCACCTCACGAGCCGCCCCGGACGCCGCCGCCCCGCCCAACTGGGCCGAGCGAGACCCGATTGTCCCGCCGCCGGTGGGCGACAGATCGGTATCGCCGTGCAGCACGGTGATCAACGAACGGTCGATCCCCAACTCCGCCATCACGACATCGGCAAACGTGGTCTCGTGGCCCTGGCCGTGCGGTGACGTACCTACCACCACCGTCACCGACCCGTCATCCGCCACCGAGACCGACGCGGTCTCGCCCTCGCCCCCGCCGGTGATCTCGACCGTACAGCTCACGCCGATGCCCAGCTGCCAGCGGTCACCCCGCCCGCGCCGCCCGGCCTGCTCCTGGCGCAGCTCCCCGTACCCCGCAGCCTCCACGCAGCGCCGTAACGCCTCCGCATACCGACCGCTGTCGTAGATCGAACCGATCGACGTCGTGTACGGGAACGCATGATCGGGCACGGCGTTGCGCAGCCGCACCTCCACCGGATCCAGCCCGACCGCAGCACCAAATCGATCAATGGCCCGCTCGATGTCGACGGCAGCCTCCGGACGGCCGGCACCTCGGAACGCCACGGTCGGCGTGGTGTTGGTGACCACCGAGGTCCCCGCCATATGGGCGGCCGGAATCGCATACACCCCTGTGCCCGAGTTGCGGAGGTTCGACGTGACGTTCGTTCCCATGGCCGGGTAGGCACCGCTGTCCTGCAAGGCGTCCACCTCGTAGGCCAGCACCCGACCGTCGGCCGTCCCGCCGATGCGCAGGTGATGCGTCGACGCCCGCCCATGCCCCATGGCCACCATGGCTTCGCTACGGGTCTCGCACCAGCGCAGCGGCCTGCGCACCTGTCGAGCGACCCAGGCCAGCACCACATCCTCGGGGTAGCAGCCGTACCCGCCCTTGGCCCCGAAGCCGCCGCCGACATCGGGAGCGATAGCCCGGACGGTCCCCGGCTCCAAGCCCAAGGCACACTCGATCACGTATTTGGCGCCCGCCGGTCGCTGGGAGCAGACCCAGGAAGTGCAACGCCCGTCGGCGCCCCACGAAACCGCACCCGCCCGGGGCTCGATCGGCCCGGGCACCAACCTCGGATGGCGCACTGCGAGCTCCACGACGACATCGCACGAGGCAAACGGGTCCTGCTGAAACGCCGGCATCGCCCAGGCGAACGACACGTTGGTCCCGGCGGCCTCGTGCAGCAGCACCTCGTCACGGCGAGAAGCCTCGAGGTCCAGAACCGAAGGCAACGGCTCGTAGGACACCACGACGGCCTCAGCGGCGTCGGCCGCCACATAGAGAGACTCCGCCACCACCACTGCCAGCGGCTCTCCCACGAACCGCACCCGCTCGTACGCCAACATTGGTCGCACCATGGTTCGGTTCATGGACGGGAGCCGGGGCGGTAGGGGCCAGAGCTTGTCCGCCAGATCCGCCCCCGTGAACACCCCCATCACGCCCGGCAGGGCCAACGCCTCGGCGACATCCACGCCACGCAACCGGGCATGCGGCTCGGTCGACCGAACGAACACCGCATACAGCGCCCCGTCCAGTTCGGGAACCCGGAGCCCGTCGATGAACGTGCCCTGTCCGACCAGCAGCGGCCGATCCTCCCGCCGCCCGGCGAAGGTCGATTCGCTCACCGCACGCCGGGACCGAGCAATTCCGCCAAGTTGCGCTGGTAGAAGCGCTGCCGAACGCCCGGTGCCACACCGAACCCGTCGAGCGACGACTGGAACTCGCCGAGCGGGTCACGCCCACCCTCGGGATGCGGCCAGTCGGACGAGAACATGAACAGATCCGGCCCACACGAGTCGATCAGCCAGCCGACGTCCTCGAAGTGCCACGGCGTGAAGCGCACCTGGCGACGGATGTAGTCCGACGGCTCCAGCTTCAGCTTGGCCAGCTCGGGTTCGTTCTTGCCGAAGGCTCGCTTGGCATGGTCGAGCCCACGCAGCAGGTTCGGGACCCAGCCGGCCCCCAGCTCGATGACCCCGCAGCGCAGACCGGGGAACTGCTCGAACGTCCCGTCCAACACCATGCACGCCAGCAGGTTCTCGGCGTCGTGGAAGACATTGAGGAAGTCCTTGGAGCGGACGTTCTCGCCGCCGCCCACGAAGTCCTTGCCCGGGTCACGGCCATTGTTGTGGTAGCTGGCGGCCATCTGCGTGCTGCCATTGCCGCCGAAGTGCAGGAGCATCGGGATACCCGATTCGGCCAACCGAGCCCACACCGCGTCGTAGTCGGGATGGGTCGGACTCTTGCTGGCCGGCACGCCGTGGGGCACCCAGG
>JAXDQG010000764.1:0-3632 GCA_034667945.1 Acidimicrobiia bacterium
GCTCCAGCGACCCGGCCCGCCACCGCAGGAGCGTCTCGTTGACCGCCACCTCGAGCTCACCGGCGGGCGCGGGTCCGTCGGCGACGTCGACGTCGAATCGGTGGGTCCAGGCGGCACGGACGACGGCCAGCGGGTCGGCGTCGGTGACGGTGAACGGGAGGTGGGTGCCGGGCGCGGCTCTCCAGGCCTCGACCGCCCGTTCGAGTGGTGGGGCCGCCGGGTCGGGCCGAAGGAGCCGGACGTTGGCCGCCTCCGCCAGCCCATCCAGGCGGGAGTGATCCGGGCCTTCCACCAGACATACGACGGTTGTGGCCAGGCGGCGCTTCATCGAAGGTCGACCTTACCGGCGCCCCTTGGACTTGGCTGGCCGAGGCCGAGGCGGATGCCGACGCCCGGGGCCGGGCGGGCTGGCGGAGTCGCGTGGATGGGCAGGGCACTAGCGGACAGGCCGACGCCGCCCCGTCAGTAGACGATGACGCCCCGGATGTTCTTGCCGGCGTGCATGTCGGCGTAACCCTGGCCGATCTCGTCCAGCTTGTAACGCCGGGTGATCAGCTCGTCCAGCTTGAGCTGCCCGCTCTGGTACATCTGCAGCATCCACGGGATGTCTCGGCTGGGACTCGACGCGCCGAACAGCGAACCTTGGATGCGCTTCTGGAAGAGCGTCAGCTCGAAGGCGGGCACGACGACCGGCTCCTCTGCGTTGCCGAGGCCGGTCACGACCACCGTGCCCGCCTTGCGGATGGCCGAGAACGCCTGGGCCACGTGCTCGGTCTTCAGCACACCGGTCGTGACGAGGGCGGCATCGGCTCCCTGGCCGTTGGTCACCGAGCGAGCGAATTCGGCAGCCTCGTCCATGGAGGCGTAGGCGTGGGTGGCGCCCAAGGCCTGGGCCGTCTCGCGCTTGAACTCGACCGGGTCGACCGCGATGACGTGGGTCGCCCCGGCATGGGCGGCACCCTGCACGGCGTTGATCCCGATGCCGCCGATGCCCATGATGATGATGGTCTGACCCGGCTTGACCTGGGCGGAGTTCACCGCCGAGCCCCAACCGGTGCCCACCCCGCAGCCCACGAGGCAGACCGTCTCGAGCGGAAGGTCCTTGTCGACCTTCACCGCGGAGGCCACGTCGATCAGGGTGTGCTCGCAAAAGGTCGAGATGCCGCAGAGCTGTCCGATCGGCTTGCCGCCGATGCTCATGCGGAAGCTGCCGTCCATGCGGCAGCCCGTGAGGAGGTTGGCGCCCATGTCGCAGAGGTTCTGCATCCCCGAGGCGCACCACCGGCAGCGGCCGCAGCCGGGCAGGAAGGACATGACGACGTGGTCGCCGACCTCCCAGCCCGGCGTATTGGGCCCCACGGCGGCCACCACGCCCGCGCCCTCGTGGCCGCCGGCGATGGGCAGCATGCCGGGTGGCATGTCGCCCGTCGTCATGTGATCGTCCGAGTGGCAGAGGCCGGACGCCACCATCTTCAGCAGAAGCTCGCCGTGCCGGGGCTCCTCCACATCGATCTCGGCGATCTCCCATTTACCGGGAGACGCATGGAGCACTGCACCTCTGGTCTTCATCCCTGGACCCCCCATGTTTGCGCCGGTCCCGGCGGGACCCTGCCCCGAGCAAGTGTTAGCACTGGCGAGGGGGCGGCGGTCGGCTGAAAATGCGCTCAGGCGGCCGCCACGACTGCGATCTCCATGAGCCACTCGGGGCGGGCCAGTGCCGGCACAACGAGCAGGGTGGATGCCGGCTTGTGACCGGCCATGGCGCGATCGCGGGCAGCCATGACGTCGGCGAGATCCTGGCCCTGGACGACGTAGGTCGTGATCGACACGATGTCGGAAACCGTCATGCCAGCTGCCTCGAGCATGTTGGTGATGTTCGACCAGACGACGAGGGCCTGCTCGCCGAGGTCGGTCGGGACTCGGCCGTCCGATGTGGTGGGCACGACGCCCGAGGTGTGCAAGAGGCGCCCGGGCGCGACGGACAACATCGCATGGCTGTAGTTGGCGACCGGGGGCGCCACGGAGGCGGGATTGATCGGTGTGTTCATGGTGAGGCCAATCCTGTCAGCATGAGCGTGATGACCGAGCCGACCTTGGTGCTGCGCAGGGGCCGTGAGAAGTCCGTTCTGCGCCGCCATCCCTGGGTCTTCGCCGGTGCGGTGGCCGATGCGCAGGCCGGAGCGGGCGCGATTGTGGGCGGGACGGTGGTGGTCCGTGCGTCGGACGGGCGGTTCTTGGGGCGCGCGGCGTACAACCCCGACGCGCCGATCACGGCTCGCATGCTGACCTTCGACGAGGACGAGGTGGTGCACGAGTCGCTGGTGCTGGGGCGGCTGGAGCGGGCGGTCCTCGCTCGTCACGGGCTCGATGCGGTCACCGACGCCCAGCGGCTGGTGTTCGCGGAGAGCGACCGCCTTCCTGGCCTGGTCGTCGACCGTTACGGACCGGTGGTGGTGTGCCAGTTCCTCACCGCGGGGGCGGAGCAATGGCGCACCCCGGTGGTGTCCTGGCTCGCCGGGCGGCCCGGTGTCGAGGCGGTGGTCGAGCGGTCGGACACGAGCGCCCGTCGACGGGAGGGTTTGGCCGACCGGTCGGGTGTCCTGGCGGGCGAGTGGGATGCGGCTCGCCGGGTAGAGGTCTTCGAGCGATCGTTGGCTGCCGAAGGCCGCGGCGATGGGCGATGGTCGTTCGTCATCGACGTCGCCCAGGGGCACAAAACAGGCTTCTACCTGGATCAACGTGACAGTCGACAGCTGGTCTCGTGCTTGGCGCCGGGGCGGCGGGTGCTCGATGTGTTCGCCTATACGGGAGGGTTCTCGGTGGCGGCGGGACGGGCGGGGGCGGCGTCGGTGACGACGGTCGACTCGTCGCGTCCGGCCTTGGCGGTCGCGGCCGAGAATCTGCGGGCCAACGGACTCTCGGATGCGGGGCTGGTGCAGGCGGACGCCTTCCAGGACCTGCGGCGCCGTCGGGACGCCGGGGAGCGATTCGACCTGATCGTGCTCGACCCGCCGAAGCTGGCCCACAGCGAGGCCCAGGTGGCCCGTGCCTCCCGGGCCTACAAGGACATCAACTGGTTGGCCTGCCGGCTGCTCGAGCCGGGAGGGATGTTGGTCACGTTCTCGTGCTCGGCCGCCATCGCACCCGAGCTGTTCCAGAAGATCGTCTTCGGAGCCGCGCTCGATGCAGGGGCGGACCTGCAGGTCGTGGGGCGGTTGAGCCAGCCGGCGGACCATCCGGTGCTGCTCACGGTGCCGGAGACGGCGTACTTGAAGGGCCTGGTCTGCCGCAGGCTTTGAGCGGATGTGCCGCGGTGGTGGGTTGGGCCCGCCAGACTGTTTGCCGCCTCCGTAACCTATTGGACACTCTGCGTGGTTCTGCGGCATTTCCGCTGGTCAGCGTGGGGATGAACCTACTTGGCGCCCATAGGCGTTTCTCCGGTTACGGAAGCCGGCCGGGCGCGCTGGGCGAACGTCGGACACACGGATTGCGGGGCCGACGGCCCGACCATCCGCGGGCTGTCAGTTGCCTTGCAGTTTCGTCACCGAGGAACGCGGCCCTGGCCGTTTCGTCACCGGGGAAGCACTCAGCTCGCGGTTTCATCACCGGGGAAAGCACTCCGCTCGCGGTTT
>JAXDQG010000765.1:0-5874 GCA_034667945.1 Acidimicrobiia bacterium
ATCCCTCCTCCGCATGGTCAACGCTGCAGGACCCGAGATGGACCAGGGTGAGACCGTCACCGTCTTCAACGACCAGTGTGTGCTCGCGCCCTCAGCTCTCATCGACGCTCCCATCGCGTGGGAGGTCACCGACCCACAGCACGTTCGCGGCGTCTTCACGCGAGGAGCCCACACGGTGACTGCGGACCTTGTCTTCAACGACGCCCACGAGCTGATCGACTTCACCTCCGACGATCGAGCCGCTGCGTCAGCCGATGGAAAGCGCTTCATCGCGCAACGCTGGTCGACTCCCCTGTGCGGCTACCACTCGTTCGGCACGGCACGGATTGCCGCTACCGGCGAAGGCCGATGGCACCCGGCCGAGCCCGGCGCCGAGTTCACCTACATCGAGTTCCACGTCGACGCCCTCGTCTACAACGGCGGCGTAGCGACGCACCAGGGCCCAGCACGCCGTCGCCATCTCGCTCTCGAAGCAGCATGAACGACCGACTGGCCGCTCGCCCGTACGAAGCCGCCGATCGCTCGATTGATCGAAGTGATGACATCGTGATGACAACAGGTCGCGTTCCGGAGCGACGCCAAGCCCGTGACCAGGGCCTTCGCGATGGATGACCTTCGGGTTGTTGACCTACGCCAAGAGGCCCTTTCCGGAACTCCGAAAGGGCCTCTGACCTGCTGCTTTAGTGGCGGGGTGGGATTTGAACCCACGACCTTCGGGTTATGAGCCCGAAGGGCCAACGGGGAGCGCCGACCACCACCCAGATGCGGCTCCCGGGTCGTCGAGCGCTGTTCGGCCACCGACGGCAGGCTTGTCACAACGTCACGAGTTGCGCTGAGCGCAGCACTAGAGCACGGATCGCCCGCCCATCTCCCCCAGCGGGTCGCGCAGCAGCTCGAGCCGGGTGCCGTCCGGGTCACGGAAATACAGCGACGAGTGCACCTGATGCAGCTCGACGCCGGCCGCCTCCAGTTTGGCCTTGAGGTGGTCCCACCGGGCCGGCTCAACCGACAGCGCCACGTGGTGCAACCCACCGAGCACCTCGGCATAGGGCCCGAGATCGAGGCCCGGGAAGTCGAAGAAGGCCAGCGCATTGCCGTTGCCGATGTCGAAGAAGAAGTGGGTCGACCCCTTGTAGTCCCGGTTCTCGAAGAGCTCTGTCAGAGGCATCTCGAGAAGGTCCTGGTAGAAGCGGATCGTTCGGTCGACGTCCGAGCTCAGCAACGCCAGGTGATGCACGCCCCTGCTCGACGAGGCCGGGCGCTCGCCGGCTGCCCGAAGATGCTCGTTGCGCAACCGGTCCCGCTTGGCTGCCAGCTCTTCCAGCGAAGTCGTGTCGAGCGTGGTCATGGCTCCTCCTCACTCCAACACGAGCCGGGGGGCCCGCTCAGGATGAGGCCAAGTGTCGCGCCGTTCGGAGGATGCGCGCCGCTAATGGTGGGCTAGTCGCAGCTCAGCGACCTGACCCGGGGATGGCGCCGCGCCTTGGGGCCGAGCCAGTCCACGAAATCGAAGGCGCTGCAGCAGGCCGCCGCGTAGAAGCCGGGGTTGAAGAGGTCGTCCATGAAGCCGTCGTTCACGAGCCGCCGAGCTTGGACGTCGCCCTCCGCCAGGATCCACTCGACGACACCGAAGACGCAGCTGAAGTCCCCCACCTCCCCGGCATCGAGCAAGCGGATCATGTGCCGAGCCAGTTGGGCGGTTTGCAGATACGCCCCGTTCATCGGGTGGATGGCGGCCGCTTCGGGCGAGTCGCTGAACGTGGTGCAGGCCGCTGACAGGAGCGGTACGACGTCGAGATAATTGAGCATCGGTTCGTAGGTGGGGACAGCCGTCGTTCCGGTGAGGGAGGGATCGAATGGATTGAACGCCCCGAATGGCTGGGACCAGTGGAGTGCTCGAACCTTGAACCCAACGAGTCCGCCGGGCCGCGTCTAAAAACCGGCTCGGTGTGATACGTCCACTGTCACAAAGGGAAGGCGGTCATGTCATCGTTGACCGGGGTGAAAACCGTCGGCCCGAATGGTGTGCTCTGCCGCCCGATCGGGTGACGTACGCGGGAGGTCGTGAGGGCAATCGACGAGGTCTTCCGGACTCAGCTGGAATCGATCTACGCCATCTCGGTGGAGATCGCCGCGCTCCGCGAATTGCCGGAGATCTACGACCGGGCACTCGATTACTGCTTGGCCCTGACGGATTCCCGCATGGGGTTCATCGACCTCGTCAACCCTGACCGAGTCGACATGGAGGTCGTGGCGGTCAAGGGCTTCGAACCCGACGACCCGCACTTCTTCGAGCGCTTCCAGCTGATGCCAATCCGGCCGAGCGTGTTCGGCGTCAGCATTACCGACGAGCGCCCTTACATCTCCAATGATGTCGACGATGACCCGCTGAGCGTTGGGACCCCTCCGGGCCACCCGCGCATCGACACCTTCATGGGGGCGCCCCTGCGGGTGGGCGACACCGTCATCGGAATGATAGGCGTCGCCAACCGGGTCGGCGGCTACAGCGAGGACGACTCACGCCTGCTCGCCACGTTCGCCAACCAGGTGGCCGGGGCCATCGACAGCGCCCGCCTCTACGATCATCAACGCGAGATGATTCGGCGGCTGCAGTCGCTGAACCGGCGACTCCATGCGGCCGAGCGCGAGCAGCTACTGGCCATGGAACGTCGGCGGATCGCCTCGGGGCTGCACGATCGGATCGAGCAGCACATCTTCACTATGGGGCTGCAATTGAACGACCTACTCGAAGGGGAGTTGTCGCCCGAGACGGCAGAGCACATCCGGCAACTGCGGCACCTCGCCGTGACGACGGCCGACGAAGTGCGCGAGGTCATCTTCGCGCTTGCAGCCCCAGCGCAGGACGACGGCGGCCTCACCAGCGCGCTGCGCCGCATGCTGCGCGAGACGCAACGCACCTCTGGTCTCGAAACCGATCTTCACATCACTGGTGAGCCTCCCGCGGGCATCGAGGGAGTCAGGGGCGTGATCGAAGAGATCTTTGGTCAGGCGTTGGCCAATGTGGTCAAGCACGCCCACGCCCGCATGGTTCTCGTCAACGTGCGCTATGCACCCAACCGGGTGGAGATGGTCATCCAAGACGATGGCGTCGGCGCCTCGGAGCTGGCTCTGCGCGTCGACGCAGTGAGCCAACTCCACTACGGCCTTCGCAACATGCGCCAACAGATCGAAGCCATCGGAGGAACGTTCAGCGCCGCCAATGGTGAGGAACGCGGATTCGTCGTCCGCGTCAGCGTTCCGCTGCGCGACCATGAGGCCGGCGACGGTTCGGGCGACGAGGGCGACGAGGGCGACGAGTCCACCGTGCCAGACGCCGGACCGATCGGGAGGCATCGATGACGTTCGAAGAATCGGTGATTCGCATCGTCGTCGTCGACGACCACGAGATGGTCCGCGAGGGTCTGAAAGCCATCCTGGAGCGACAGCCCGATTTCCTCGTCGTGGGTGAGAGCAACCGGGCCGACGAGCTCGAAGACCTGGTCGATCGCACGAAGCCGCACATCGTGCTGCTCGACGCCCGGCTGCCGGGCATGAGCGGCGCGGAGGCCTGCCGGCAATTGGGCAAGAGCCATCCGGACGTCCGGGTCATCATCGTGAGCACCTACTCCGATGACGACCTGGTCGATGCCTGCCTCGACGCCGGTGCCAAAGGTTACGTGATCAAGGACATCGAGCGGTTTGCCTTGGCGCAGAGCATTCGGGCGGTTCACCGGGGGGAAGCCATCGTCGCCCCGGCCATCACCGGGCGGCTGCTCGAGCTCATGCGCACGCGCCGTGATTCTCCCGAGACCTCACGTCCCGCGTTGAACACCTCCCAGGTGGAGATCTTGCGGCTGCTCAGCGAGGGCTTCTCGAATCCGGAGATCGCCCAGAGGGTGCACCTGAGCGAGAACACCGTGAAGTCCCACGTGCAGGAGATCTTCCGCAAGCTGGATGTCCACAACCGGGTGGAGGCAGCCATCCGGGCCACCCGGGAAGGTTGGGTCTGAGCCAGCGCTTCGCGTGGATGGGCCGAGCGGATGTGAGGACCCTGCGAAGCATGGGGCCGAGCATCGAGGAGGCCGATCCACGCAATGTGGGAGCCCGTGGACTAGCTCGTTGCCTCCGCTAGCCGCCAGCATTCCCGACCGCCCGGGCCTCGACAGGCGGTCCGCCACGACAGCCTGACCTGCCCGTCCCCGGTCCAGTCGACGACTCCGACGCGCGCCCGGCAGAGCGATCGGCGGGCGACTGCGACGACGAGCTGTCCATCGACCACGGCCAGATCCCAGGCCCAGACCTCGGCCACCCACGAGGCGTGCAGGCCGAGGTGCAGCCAGGCGGAGGTCGAGCCGATACACCCGCCCTCGACGAAGGCGGCCCTCTCCTGGGGCACCAGCGACCAGCGGACGGTCAGGTTGGGCGCCGGCCGGTTGGCGGCTTCCCGGCACGGAGGGCTCAGCCCGCGGGCTGCCCGATCGATCAGCGATCCGAACACAGGCGCAAACGAGGGATGCGAGCCGCTGCCGTCCACGTCGAGCTCGCGAGCAATGGCCTGGAAGACACCAAGAGCCAGGCGCCGTCGAAAGGCCACCGGCAGCGACGACAACGCTGCCGCCCTGGCCTCCTCGGCCCGCCGAGCAGTGACCGTCGTCGGGGGCCCGGCGGCACCCACCCGGCGGGCCCAGCGCTCGAGCGCTTGGGAGGCCCCTACCGATGGCTCGGCGTGCTCGGTCCACAACAGGAACAGATCCTCGACGCTCAGGCCCGCACGCGCTGCCCGGGCGATCTCGACACACGGGAAGGTCCCTCCACCCAGGGCAGCCAGCGCCGCCTCAGCGTGCAGGTCGTGGTCTTCGGAGAGCACCCGGCCCCGACGCCAGGCGAGCCGATGCTGCTCGCCATCGCAGCGGACCTCGGCGGTCACCGGTGGAATGCCGTCGTACCAGGCGGTTGGCCGGGTCATCGCCAAGTCAGGCGCGCAGGTCAGGCGCGGACGTCGATCGACCACCACAGCCGTGGCTTCGGACTCGGCCCGTCGTGGGCGACCACCATCCAGCCCGGCTCCCCTATTGCCGCCCCCTCCACGTCGGGACCGGCCGCCCGGGCCACCCTGGCCACCCAGGCCACGCCCACCCGAGGCACCGGCCGGCCCGCCGCGTCCTCGTCCCAGCGGAGCAGCGTGACCGCTAGTCGACTGCCCTCGTCGGCCGCTTCGAGCACCTCGAGCGCCACCCCCCCGTCCACCGCAGCGAGGTCCCAGCCCCAGACCTGCAGCAGCCACGACACCGAGAGCTCGGCCAGCAGCTGCACCCGCCCGTGCCCCACCTCGATCTCCAGCGAGGGATCGGCATGGGGTTCCAGCGGCCGCACCTTCACGTCGACGCGTTGCACGGTTCGCCGCTGCCGGCTGGGCAGGAGGCTGGCGGCCACGGCGTCGCGGAACTCGCCGAGCAGGCGGCGCAGCAGTGCCTCGCGGGCACCCCCGCGTTCCTCCGCCAGCTGCACCCAGTGACGCTGCTGGCGAACCAGACGCCCGAGCACAGCAGGGCGATCCAGACCACCGGGCAGACCGGGATTGTTTCGACGGGGCCGCCCCCGCCCACCGGTCGGCAGCACCAAGGGCACCGCCTCGCCACATGCGGTGCGCCACTCGGCCAGCAAATCGAGGCAGGGGCACCGTTCTCCCCCGAGCCCGATGAGCGCCTCCTCGGCCGACAGATGGTGGTTCTCGAGCACGAGCTTCCCGCGCCGCCAGGTGACCCGGTGCCGAACGCCCTCGCAATCGACCTCGACCGAGACCGGCGGCACCCCCAACTGCCAGGGCAGCGGGCCGGCGACCGTGGAGGTGCTCACCGCGCCTCGCTCACCGGG
>JAXDQG010000766.1:0-3410 GCA_034667945.1 Acidimicrobiia bacterium
CACCGCCTGCTGCTCAACCCCGATGCGCAGCTCCAGGGCATCTCGTCCTCCCGGGTGCTGCAGGACATCATCAACCAGGTCCCTGTTCCTGTCCCGGCCACCAGCTGACGCAGGAGCATCCGTGACGAGCGGCACACGGCGGTGTTGACCCGGCAGGGCTGGCTGACGGCCGGCGGCGGCCTGGGCCTCGTCGTGGCAGGGCGTCTGCTCGGCAGCTTCGAGATCTTCCTCCTCGGTGCCGCAGTTGGCGCGCTGGTGCTGGTCGCGGCGGTCCGCACCGGCCTTGCCCGGCTCGACCTACGGGTGAGCCGCCACGTGCAGCCGCCGAGGGTCCATGCCGGCAGCCCGGCCCGCGTCGAGCTCCGCCTGCGCAACGACGGTCGCCGCTCCACCCCCGTGCTACGGCTCAGAGATGCCGTGTCGGGGACCCGCGGAGCCAACCTGCTGGTCAGCCCGCTTCACCCCGAGGCGGTCGGACGGGCCGCCTACCTGCTGCCCACCGCGCAGCGGGGCGTTCTCGGCGTCGGACCGCTCGAGATCAGCGTGGGCGACCCCTTCGGCCTCACGTCGGCCGGTCTCGAGGCCGTGGGCCGCTCCGAGCTCATCGTCTATCCTCGGATCGACCCCATCGTGCCCCTTCCTGTAGCGGCCGGGCACGATCCGCAGGCCACAGCCCGTCACCCCAACGCCCTGGGCCGGGCCGGCGACGATTTCTACGCACTTCGGCCCTACCAGGTGGGTGACGATCTCCGTCGCGTCCACTGGCCGGCCACCGCCCACCACGACGAGCTGATGATCCGCCAGCACGAGCTGCCCTGGCAGGAGCGCACAACGGTCCTTTTGGACGTGCGCAGCAATGCCCACCAGCGAGAGTCCTTCGAGCTGGCGGTGTCGGCCGCCGCATCGGTGCTGAACGCCAACTTCGCCCGGGGCGATCAGGTCCGTTTGACCACCACGGCGGGGAGCGACTCGGGCTACGAAGGCGGGCGGCCCCATCTCGAGTCGATCCTCCTGCACCTGGCCACCATCCAGGACGACCAAGGCGCCTCGCTGCAGCGCAGCCTGGAATCGCTGGGGCGCACCAACAGCGGTGGTTCTCTCGTCGTTGTGGCGGCGGCGCTGGCCACCACCGACCTCAACCGGATGAAGGCTCTGAACGGCCGGTTCGGGAAGATCGTCACCGTGCTGTTCGAGCCGTCGTCGTGGGATTCCGACGGTGTGGACCAGGCCCCGCCCGCCGGTGTGCCCAACCTCGTGCGAGTCACCCGCCGGACGACGTTTCTCGATGCCTGGAACAGCCAGTTCGCCGCTGCGTCCCGCGTGCCGCGGCGCCCCGGTCCGGATCTACTCGTCGGAGACCTGTCATGAGCCTCTCGTCTCGGTGGAGCCTGCGCATCCCCGCCGAGTTGGCGCTGTTGGGCGTGAGCGCGGCAACGTTGGCCGGGTTCCATCGGCTGTTCACCGACTGGTCCTTCATGGGCTCGCCCCTGCTTCTGCTGGTGGTGTCGCACCTGTTGGCCCTGGTGCTGCGCCGCCGGGGTGTGCCGCTCATACCGTCGGCAATCCTGTCGGTGATCGCCTGTGTGATCGTCGGCAGCCAGCTCTTCTACCAGGACACGACCCACTTCCTTCTTCCGAGCGGGACGACGCTCGACCAGTTCACCGCCGACGTGCGGGAGGCCATCCAGCTGTTCCGCGATGTCGAAGCGCCCACCGAGCCCATGCGTGGCTTCCTCGTGGCCAGCGGCATCTCGTTCTGGGTCACGGCGTTTCTGGCTGACTGGTCCGCCTTCCGGCTGTGGGCTCCGTTCGAGGCCACGCTGCCGGCAGGTGGTCTGTTCGTGTTCGCTTCTCTCTTCGGCGCCGACCAGTACCGGGTCCCCTCGACGGTCCTGTTCCTCGTCTCCGTCTTGGCTTTCCTCCTGCTGCATCGGGCCTCCCGTCTCGAGGCCAGTGCGTCGTGGATCCGCGGCGACGCTTCACGCGGCAGCCGCTCGCTGGTCCGAGCGGGGGTGGCCGTCGGCGTGGTCGCGGTGCTCGTGGGCATCGCCGTCGGGCCATTGGTGCCTGGAGCTCGGGCCTCCGCCATGGTCGACTGGAAGGGTCTCGGCAGCAGTTCCGGTACGCGGGTAACCCTCAGCCCGTTGGTCGACATCCAATCGCGCCTCGTGAACCAGAAGAACACCGAAGTCTTCACCGTGCGGTCCGACGTCCGGGCCAACTGGCGGCTGACGGCACTCGACAGCTTCGACGGCCGGCTGTGGAAGGCCAGTCAGCGGTTCTCGAAGGTCGATAGCCAGCTGCCCGGGGCCGGCAGCACCGAGGCGCAGACAGCCCTGGTGAAGCAGGACTTCACCATCGATCAGCTGTCGCAGATCTGGCTGCCGGCCGCCTTCGAGCCCCGTAAGGTCGAGATCCTCTCGAAGGGCCCGGTTACCCGCTGGGAGCCGATCACGGCCACCCTCATCGTCGACAAGCCCTCGTCCGACGGGCTCAAGTACTCGGTGACCTCCCGCCTTCCGACGTTCGAAATCGGCGATCTTCGCAACGCGGTCGCTCCAGCGCCCCAGACCATCAGCTCGCAGTTCCTCTCGCTGCCGGGCGACTTCCCCGCCAGGGTCCGCAAGCTGGCAGCCGACCTCACGAGCGGGGCGGCCACGCCCTACGACAAAGCGCTGGCGCTCCAGAACTTCTTCCGCAAGGACGGCAACTTCCACTACACGCTCGAGGTGCAGAAGGGCCACAGCGACAACCGGCTCGAACAGTTCCTGTTCGAATCGCGGGCGGGCTACTGCGAGCAGTTCGCCGGCTCCTATGCAGCCATGGCCCGGGCCATCGGCCTGCCCTCACGGGTGGCGGTGGGCTTCACGCCCGGCGACATCGACACGGCGGACCCGACCCTGTTCCACGTGTTGGGCAAGCACGCCCACGCTTGGCCCGAGGTCTATCTGACCGGGTACGGCTGGGTGCCCTTCGAGCCGACGCCCGGGCGGGGCGCGCCCAACGCTGCCTACACCGGGGTCAGTGAACAGCAGGACTCGCCGCCACTGACCGCAGCCCCGAACGCTGGCACGTCGACGACCATCACGGACCCGGAGCCGATCCCCGGTGCCACCGGCTCCGGCAGCGCGCTGCCCGAGGAGCTCGTCGACGGCGGGTCGACCAGCACCACGGCTCCTCCTCCTGAGCGCTCCTCCGGGAACGGCTGGGCCGGCTGGCTGCTCTACTCACTGGCGGCAATCATCCTCGTGTACGTCGGCGCGGTGATGCTCGGTCGGCGGGCATGGCGAGGGTTGCGCCGTCGGCGGGCGGCCTCGGCGCGTGCCCAGATCGACGTCGCATGGCGCGAGGCCGTGGAGAGCCTGGGGATCTTGGGCGTGTCGTCGCGGTCGGCCGAGACGCCGCTGGAG
>JAXDQG010000767.1:0-3055 GCA_034667945.1 Acidimicrobiia bacterium
CGTCGGGGTCTCGAGCGCACCAGGGACGGCACGCCGGCGCTGCTGGAGTTCATCACCGCCAAGGACCACACCTACTCGGTGTTCTGAGGATGCCCCGGCGCCTCCTCTTCAACGCGTTCACCATGAACTGCGTCTCCCACATCCAGCACGGGCTGTGGGTGCGCGACGACACCCGCCAGCTCGAGTACACCAGCCTCGAGCCCTGGGTGGAGCTGGCCCAACTGCTGGAGCGGGGGTGCTTCCACGCCATGTTCCTGGCCGACGTGGTCGGCACCTACGACGTCTACAAGGGCGGTGCCGAGACCTCGCTGATGGAGGCCATGCAGATCCCGGTGAACGACCCGGCGCTGCTGATCCCGGCCATGGCCCACGCCACCGAGAACCTCGGCTTCGCCTTCACGAGCTCGGTGCTGCAAAGCCACCCCTTCACCTTCGCCCGCCAGGCGTCCACGCTCGACCATCTCACCGGCGGCCGTGTGGCCTGGAACATCGTCACCTCGTACCTGCCGAACGCCGGCCTGAACCTCGGCTTCGGCGGCCTCCCCGCCCACACGGAGCGCTACGAGCGGGCCGAGGAGTACCTGGAGGTTGTCTACAAGCTGTGGGAGGGCAGCTGGGAGGACGACGCGGTCGTGCGCGACCGCAAGCGGCGGGTGTACGCCGATCCGGCCAAGGTCCACACCATCGACCATGCCGGCCGTTTCTACGACGTGGTGGGGCCGCACCTCTCCGAACCGTCTCCTCAGCGCACGCCACTGTTGTTCCAGGCGGGCTCCTCGGCACGGGGCCGGGATTTCGCCGCCACCCACGCGGAGTGCGTCTTCGCCATCGGGACCCGCAAAGGATCCTCATCGCTCCAGTCGATCGCCGCGGACATACGCGCCCGGGCGGTGAAACGCGGGCGCCGTCCCGATGACCTGCTGGTGTTCCAGGGGCTCGCCCCGATCGTGGGCGGAACCGAAGCCGAGGCCCGGGCCAAGGAGGCCGACTTTCGGGAGCAGCTCTCGACCGAGGGAGCGCTGGCCCACATGAGCGGCAACGTCGGTGCCGACCTGGGCTCGATCGATCCCGACCTGCCGCTGGCCGCCTTCGAGACCAACGCCATCCAGGGCGTGGTGAAGAACCTCATCGACTCTGCACCGGAGAAGACGATGACGTTTCGCGATCTGATCCGCCGTCAGATGATGGGCACCTACCTGACGGGCACCCCCGAACAGATCGCCGATGCGCTGCAGACCTGGGCCGAGGCGGGTGCCGACGGGTTCAACCTCGTCTACTCGGTGACCCCGGGGACGTTCGCAGACTTCGTCGACGGCGTAGTACCCGTGCTGCAGGCCCGCGGGCTGATGCAGAAGGAGTACGCACCCGGGCCGCTGCGTCAGAAGCTCTTCGGTTCGCCCCGCCTGCCGGAGCGGCATCCGGCTGCGAGATATCGACGCTGGTCCGGAGCCGTGGCCGAGTTGCCGTAGTCGTGCTTCAGCGGCCACCTCGACGGCCACGAGACACCTCGAGCGCAAGCTCGCTGACGTAGTCCCGCTCTGCGGGGCCGAACCAGGGCGGGCCACCGGCCAGCGCGTTGTCCCGCATGTGGGCCGCATGGCGGGTGGCTGGAATGGCGACGTGCACCCGTGGCTCGGACAGGACCCACTTCAGCAACGCCTGCGTCCAGTTGTGCACGCCGAAGGGGGTGAGGGGCTCCAGGGACTGGGGCGATGGAGCGGGGAACAGGGTGCGACTGCCGAGGGGGCGCATGACCAGCACGCCCAGGCCGAGCTCGGCGGCGAGGGGCAGGATCTCTCGCTCGACATCGCGCTCGAGCGGGTTGTAGGGCACCTGAATGGCCTGGATCCGCCCGGTGCGCATGATCGCGGCAAGCTCCCGGAAGGCGGGGGCCTGGTAGTGAGTGGCGCCCAACAGCCCGATGCGGCCGGCGTCTCGCTCACGTTCGAGCCAGGGGAGGTGCTCACGCCACGCCACCAGGTTGTGGACCTGTTCGATGTCGACCCGGCCGCCGAAGTAGCCCAACTGGCGCTGGAACTGCTGGCGGCCTTCCTCGACCCGGGGCGTCCAGATCTTGGTGGCCACGACGAAGGAGTGGCGGAGTCCGCCGAGGGCGCGGCCGAGGACGCCTTCGGCTTGGCCGTACATGGGCGAGGAGTCGACGACTCGACCGCCGCGAGCGAAGAGCTCGTCGACCACCGCGTTGGCCGTCGGCTGAAGGTCCGGTCCGACGTCGAAGACCCTCCAGGTGCCGAGGCCGATGACGGGAAGCTCCCATCCGGTCGAGCCGAATTGCCGTGACTCCATGCGCGGCCGTTCTACCTTCTCGGGGCGCCCTGCCGGGTGCGGTCGGCCGGGACCGGGAGCGATAGACCTACCCGCATGCACCTCGATCTTCACGTCTGGCGCTTCGACTGGGCCGCCGGCAACTCGCAGATCGGGCCCGGCGTGGCCGACCTCGCGCAACGCGCCGAGGCGGTAGGCGTCCGCACCCTGTCGTTCATGGATCACTTCTTTCAAATGGATGCGGCGGCCCCAGCCGACGATCCCATGCTGGAGGGCTATACCGCGCTCGGCTTCGTCGCGGGCCGCACCGAGCGGCTGCGGCTGCGCCTTCTGGTGACCGGGGTGACCTACCGGCACCCAGGGCTGCTGGCCAAGACGGTGACGACGCTCGATGTGGTCTCGAGCGGCCGGGCCGAACTCGGTATCGGCGCCGCGTGGTACGAGCGCGAGCACCGCGGTCTCGGGGTGCCGTTTCCTCCGGTGTCGGAGCGCTTCGAGCGACTCGAGGAGACGGTCCAGATCTGCCTGCAGATGTGGAGCCCAGACAACGGCTCCTTCGAAGGTCGACATTTCAAGCTGGCTGAGACGTTGTGCAGCCCGATGCCCGTGAGCCAACCCCGTCCGCGGGTGATGATCGCGGGCGGGGGTGAACGCAAGACGCTGAGGCTGGTCGCTCAGTATGCAGACGCCTGCAACATCGCGGGCCCGCCCGAGGTCGTGGCGCACAAGGTCGACGTCCTCCGGCGCCACTGTGACGCGGTGAGCCGTG
>JAXDQG010000768.1:0-15812 GCA_034667945.1 Acidimicrobiia bacterium
TATTACATGAAGCGCTGGTTCGCTGCCCCCGACTCGGCCCTGGCGGCCGAGCTGGACGGTGAGCTCGTCGGCTCGAACTTCCTCACCGCCTGGGGCAGCGTGGCCTTCTTCGGCCCTCTCTCCGTGCGACCCGAGCTCTGGAATCGGGGCATCGCGGGGCGTCTCGTAGAAGCGACAGTCGAGCGTTTCGACAAGCAGCACATTCGCCAAGCCGGTCTCTACACGTTTTCGAACAGCGCCAAGCACCACGGCCTTTACCAGAAGTACGGGTTTTGGCCCCGTTTCCTCACACCGATCCTGACCAGACAGGTCGGCGGGCTGCAGCGCGGCGCGCCGGAGATCACTCGCTACACCTCACTCTCCGCGGCCGATCAGGAAAAGGCGATCGAGGGGTGCCGCCAACTCACGGCCACGGCATTCGAGGGTCTCGATCTCGAGCGGGAGATCCGGGCCGTGGGGCGCCTGGCACTCGGTGAGGTGATCCTGCTCGACGATTTGTCGGGCTTGGCGGGAATGGCCGTGTGCCACATCGGCGCCGGGACGGAGGCGGGTAGCGACTTCTGTTACGTGAAGTTCGGGATGGTGCGCCCCGGTCCCGGGGCCGCGGACAGACTCGATGCGCTTCTCGGCGCGTGCGAGGCGCTGGCCACCAGCCAAGGCGCACACGAGGTAGAGCTCGGGATCAACACGGCTCGCCACGAGGCATATCGCACCGTCTTGGCGCGGGGGTACCGGGTCGGAACCGTCGGCGTGGGCGTGGCGATGCATCGGCCCAATGAACAGGGCTACAGCCGACCGGGCGTTTGGGTGGTGGATGACTGGCGCTGAGCGACCAGCGCTGCGTTGTCTTCGCAAGTCATCGGTAGTTCCGCACCGCGGATTTTCGGGTGTCCCGAGTCGCGCGGTCTGATGGCGAAGCGCCGGATCATCGGCGAAAGGGCTGCAACACAGGCTCGAAACCGCGGTCGCCCGGTCACTGTGCATTCGTCAATTGCGCCGGTGGACGTCGTCACGACTCCGCACGCCGTCATCAAACCGACAGGCGTATGCCTTCGGGGTCGACCCGGCACCACCGACGTGCTGTTCGCCGGTTCAAGAGCAGCATCGATGCGAGCTGGGCAAGTGCGCTGAGCGACCCGAAGGACAGCAAGAACCGCTCGTCGTGCGTGAGATGAGACCAGCCGCTGGCCGCAATGCCCGTATTGGAACCCGGCGAATCGAACACCGAGAGCAGCGCCAACAACCCGACAATCGCGCCGAAGGCCGAGGACATCTGAGTAGTAACCAAGCCCGAGGGAGCGCGCGAACGTCACGAGACTGAGGATGGTGATCAGCGCGCCGTAACCGGCGAACAGACCCCAGATGTGCGGGAGTTCGTCGCCCGAGACCTGACGAGCCGCCGCCGAGGCCGCCGCGATCCACGCGAGGCCGGCCGCAGCGGCGAAACCACCGCCAGCCTGCACCGATGAGGGAATCTGCGCCACCCGCGAAGCGTATCGGGGTGGTGTGGTTGGCTGTGGTCGCCCGCGGGTGCTGGCATAACTCCGATTATGCAACGCAGCCGTGTCGAGAGGAAGCGGTGACGATCTCCAACTACGTGTTCTGGTTGCGCGAGATGCCGACGCGCCCGGGGCCGGACGGCTGGATCTCCGCCCACGTCTTGGCTGAGCGTTTGGGCGTGAAGCCCAATCACGGCACGAGGGCGATGCGCCAGATGCGGGCTCTCGGATTCGTGGAGTCCGGCGAACTGGACCTCTGCCGCAATCGTCTGTACCGCATCACCGGTGCCGGGCTGAAGGCGCTGCGGGCCGCTCGATGACCGAGAACCCGCTGCGCGATCTAGCCGACATCGCCGAGCGCTTCCGGAACGCCGTCATAGCCGACTGCGACCGAATGCCCGGCCACGAGTCCGCCTGCGACTGCCCGGCCCAGATGGAGGTGAGGCGCCTGGGCGACGAGCTCGTGGCGGCGATCGCTCGGGTCCGGCAAGCGTGAGTGCGCAGTTGTCACTGCGACCACGGCGCCCGCCGCGGCTGGCCAGGTTTAGAGCGCCGCTGGTAGCTGATGGCGCTTGCCACGCTGGCGACAAGCAAAGCGACGATGACTGGCACGCCGCACAAGAGGAACAAGCTGCCGCCGATGTTTGCGCCCCCCGACCGGGCAGTCACGAGCCGTGCGCCAAACCCGACGAGCATACAAGCGGCGACGGCCGCAAAACTGGTTCTACCCAGCCGGGCGGACATGCGAGATGACGCTGACGGCTGAGCAGCCGACCCGCTGAGACAACCGCGACACCGAGTGCAAGCCCGCCGATCGCCCAGACGGCCGGACCACTCGGGTTCGGGGCGTCGACAAGCAGGTCGGAGCCGTCGTCCTCTGATAGGTCGCCCACGAAGGCCCACGTTGCAGCGGAGAGCGAGGCCGCCAACGACGCAGCCCACCCCCACGCGAAGCGGCACACGGCAGCCATCTCGTCAGAATGCCAGACGACAATACAGTTGCATAGACGGCCACTCAGTTCACTGAGAAGTTGCAGCCGGGGTCTCGAAGCGCCACCGCCGTGAAGGCATCAAGACCGGGATACTTGTCGAGCGGGAACTGTGTCCCCAGGAATGCGAGTTGGCGTGGATCATCACTTCCTGTCTCGGCAAGCCGCTTGTTTGCAGCCGCCAGATCGGCGAGGTCATGACGAGACCAAAATCGTTTGCAACGTTGGCTTCGTAACCCCATACGGGAAAGTAGTCATTTGCAGACAAAACATGCCCCATGGTGGGCAGTAAGCGGTGTCGTTGCTCATTCTGAGATACCAGTATGGTCCCGTGTCTGCGTAGTAACCCACACAGTTGGCCGTATACGTAGAGTAATATGCGGCAAGCGTCAATTCGTTGTCGGGCAACGCAACCACCTTCGCCGGCTCAGCGGGAACCGCACCAGCGGGTTGCCCCACGACGACGACGTTGAGCAGCAGGGCAACCAAGACGGCGAGCGTCATAGAGCCCGGTCGCGCGGCACTTCGGAGCATCAATTATGCAAGGCAGCCGGGTAGGGCCACTGGGACCGGAGCCTGATCCGCACCGCAGCTGCGACACCGTCTACGGGTGCGTGGATGTGCTCGGCACTGGGCGGTTTGCCAACGATCGATCACCCCAGCGCGCTCGGCGGCCACGTGCGACCCGTAAGGTTCCGGCATGGCGGACTACGACCCCAGTCACTCCCGGCCCAGCACCCGAGCGCTCTTCGCCAACTGGCGCACCTACGACGCGCCCTTCATGACGAAGCTCCGAATGGCAGTGAGCAACAACCTGACGAAGATTCGCACCAAATCCACGTGTTGTGGACATCCCGGCGAACCTGGCTGTTGAGTGGCTTCTTCGTCGTCCGGTCCGGACGGCCACCATAACCACAGCCACAACCACAACCACAGCCACGACCACGATCACAACCACAGCCACGATCACAACCACAGCCACGATCACGATCGCGAACCGGGGAACGGCAGCCAGCACGATCCCGACTGACTGGCCTCGTCCGTGAGCTCCAGCGTTCGCCTCGCTGCGGCGCGGGAGCTGCCCCTCGGTCCCCGACGCCTCACTCGTGATTGCTGTCGGCGACCTTGATCACAACCTTGCCTCGGACATGACCATCCTGCATGTATTGCACGGCCGCTGGTGCCTCACTCAACGGGTAGGTCTTGTCGATAACCGGGATGACTTTGCCGGACTCAACGAGCTCAGTGAGCGCTCGGAGGTCCGCGGCGTTCTCTGAATTCATCAACGATCGCAGGGTCTGACCGACGAACGGCGAGAGCATCATCGCTCGGAACCCGCGATCGAACCCACCGATGTACTTGCCGCCCGTCTCACCCCCCATGATCACGAGCGTGCCGCGAGGAGCGAGCGCGCGGCGAAGGTGCCTCAGCGTGCGGTTGCCGCCTATGTCCAGGATCACGTCGTAGCGCTGCCCGCTGTCCGTGATGTCAGTGCTGGTGTAGTCGATGACATGGTCCGCTCCGATCGACCGGAGCATGTCGATCTTCGCAGTGCTCGCAACGCCGGTGACCTCTGCCCCAAAAGCCTTGGCGATCTGGACGGCGAAGGAGCCCACGCCACCCGAAGCGCCGATGATCAGCACTTTCTGGCCAGCACGCACGTCGCCGCGGTCCCGTACACCCTGGAGAGCCGTAAGTGCGGAAATGGTGGTGACCGCAGCTTGGTCGAACGTCAGGTTCGCGGGCTTGGCCGCGAGCTTCTTCTCCTCGGCGCGGGCGTATGCGGCGTACGAACCCTCGGCGATGCCAAATACTTCGTCGCCAACATGAAGCGTCGTGACCGACTTACCAATTGCCTCCACACGTCCTGCCACCTCGCGCCCCCGCGTGCGGTTCTTGGGTGCGCGAACGCCGTAACCCGCGAGGCGGACCGGGTACGGCAATCCGGCCATGAGATGCCAGACACCTCGGTCGACTCCCGCGGCGTACACGCGCAGCAAGACCTCGGCGTCGCCGATCGTTGGTTTGTCGACCTCTTCGAGTCGCAGAACGTCGAGCGCTTCGCCATAACGGTCTTGGACGATTGCCTGCATCGCCGTCCCCTCGTCGCGGGGCGACGGGTGTAAGCCGACGCGTCTTGTATGTGGTTGCTCATTCTTGCACATCGATCCAGTCGCCGGTCACGGCGTGCCACTAGGGGTGACGGGACTCGGTTGCTCAGCGTCGGCGCAAATCGCACCGTGGGGCCGGCCGACGGCTGGCTACGCTCGACGTTGATGCCTCTGTGACCGACGATTCTGTGACCGACGATGACGCGCTCCTCGACCTGCAGCGTTACGGCTGGACCGATCGGGTCAGCCGGGCGGTGGCCGCGCATCGTCCGCAAGGCGATCAGATTGGCAGGGTCATCCGCGTCGACCGCGGCGTAGACACCGTACGCCTCCCCGGCCTCTCGATCGCGTGCGAGCGTGTCCACCCGGCCTACCGAAGTGCTCGCCTGGCCAGTCCGCCGGCCGTTGGTGACTGGGCCTTCGTCGTCGAGGACGAAGGCGGCCCCGCGGTCGTCGACCTTCTGCCGCGTTGGGGAACGCTGTCCCGGCGCGATCCGGCCGGGCGCGACCGAGAGCAGGTCGTCGTAGCCAATGTCGACCTGGCGTTGCTGACCTTCGGGCTCGACCGGCCGCGCGAAGGCCGTGTCGAGCGTGCTCTCGCCCTGGTCCACGCCGGGGGCGCCGAACCACTCATCGTCCTGACCAAGGCCGACATGGCCAAGCACCGTGACCGCACGATGCGCCGGCTCGACACCCTTGCGCCGGACGTTCCCCGCGTCGAAACCAGCACGGCGACCGGCCAGGGCCTCGACGAGTTGACTGCCCTCATCGCGGAACACGGCACGGCCGCCTTGTTGGGTGCCTCGGGCACCGGCAAGTCGTCGTTGGTCAACCGCCTGGTCGGCCGCGAGGTGCAAGGTATCGGCGAGGTCCGCAGCGGCGATCGGAGAGGCCGGCACACCACCACGGGACGTGAGCTGTTCCCCGCACCCACGGGCGGGGTGATCGTCGACACGCCTGGGCTCCGGGCAATGGGTCTCTGGGAGGAAACCGGCGTCGAGCAGGCGTTTCCCGACATCGATGCCTTGGGCGAGCACTGCCGATTTCGCGACTGCGCCCACCGGGGCGAACCTGGCTGCGCGGTGGCGGAGGCTGTTCTGCGGAATGAGCTCGACCCACGGCGGGTGGCTCGATTCCAGGCCCTCCAGGACGAGCTCAGCGCCTTGGATCACCGGCGTCAGCAGCGCGAGTGGGCCCAGTCCGACCGCTCACGCCCCGGGTCGGCGCGCCGATCCCGTCCCGGGCCGAGCTGAGCCCCACACCAGTCTCGCCCGCTGGTCTCCCCCGCCCTGAGTCTGCCGGCAGTCTCTCCGCGCCTGGCACGACATAGTGGGGACGCTGCGGAATGGCGATTAGCCTGCTCGCTTGGGAGAGGAGGACGGGAATGGCCGTGACCGACCACGATGCGGGCGGACACCAGTCCAGTTTGCCAGTCGAGCAGCGCGGACCGGCTGGCACTTTCCGCTACCAGCGGATCGCCATCGACCAACCCGACCTGCAGTTCGCCATCGAGGTGCACCCTCGGCTGACCATCGTCGCCGTCCCCAACGACCTCGTGGCCCGCACCGCTCGTACGCTCACCTCGGCCCTCACCAGCGATGAGCCCGGCGTCCACTGCGAGCTCACCGACCCCGATGGTCGCAACCTGCTCCTCTTTCGCCCGCACGGCGGGCGGTCCCGCGTCATCGATCTCGACACCCAGGGTGAGGTCGATCCCCTCGCCCTCCCTCCCATGGAAGCCCAGGCCGCCGAGGACAACGGCGCCGTTCCCACGGCAGCCGAAGTGGTGCGCAGGCTCTCGGGACTCGACCAGGCGCCTCTCTGGACTGCAGCCGCCCGACTGTCGGCCGCGTCGCGGCAGGGCGCTCAGGTCCTCCAAGAGGTCGAGAGCAAGGCCACATCGTCCGGTCACCGCTTCCCCTTCGGCCGCAAGGGCCGCGAACGGAAGTCCGGCCGTACCAACAAAACGGTCAGCGATGCGCTAACCGTACTCGAGCAGGCCGGCGAGCGTTGGCGGAGCATCGCCGGCGATATCCCTTTGCACGTCGCTCTCGCCCTGCGCCCGGGCATCGAGGCCTGTGCTGACGCTCGCGGCCGCACGGCGGCCCTGGCCACCATGGCGGCCGGTCGGGACGACCACCTCTCCGAGCAGGCCCTGGAATCAACCGTCGAGGTCGTGGCCGCCCTGCTCGCCCGCGATCCCAACCTGCCCGAGGTGCTCGTCCTGCCGCCGCCCAACGTCGGCCGCCTCGGCTTGCAGCTCATGCTGGACGTGATGCCCGGCCTGCTCGTCGGTCGCCAGGTCATGATGGTCACGACCTCGGTCGACATCGTCGACTGGGGGCGGCTCGAGTCCCACGCGGATCGAGCCAGCGTCACGATCTTCGGAGCCTGAGCCGCACCTGCCGCTCGGCGCGTGGTCAGCCCGATGGCCTGATCAGGCAGAGCCGGGGACGATGATCGCGCTCAAGTTGACGTGCGGCATCGCATCCGGAGCTGGCTCGGCCGGATCGACCGCTGCCGTCGGCATCGGCGGCACATCTGTCGGCAACGGACGGGTCGCACGCGGGCCGTCACCCGGCGCCGGGGAAAGCGGCATGCGTGGCGGTGGGAAGCTGTCGATGTGAACTTTGCTGGCGGCCCCGCAGCCCAGCAGTGTCTCGATGTCGCTCGGCATCGAACGCACGAAGCTGTTGCCGGCGAAGCAATTGCTGGTCGTGCTGATGCCGTCGCCTTTGGCGCGGATGAGGAACAGAGAGAGATCGGTGCCGTTGCCTTCGAGGGCGTTGTCCCGAACTTCGTTGGCGGTGGGGCCGAAGCTCCCGAGATCGGTGACGGCCACACCCACGCCGGGGTTGCGCAACACCCGGTTGCGGAACACCCGGCCCGCAGTGCTGCCAGCCAGCACGATGCCCATGCCGTAGGCGCCGGTCGACGTCTCGGGCGCGTCGCGATTGCTGTTGTCGGTGACCAGGTTCCCGGCCACGGTGATTCCGGTTTGGGGCGCGAAGTCGTCGCCTTCCTCGAAGGAGCCGGAGGCGATACCTACCCGGTTGGCCCGCCAGACCGACCGCGCGACGACCAGGCCGTCGCTGGCGTTGCGGGCCACGAAGCCCACGCTGTTGCCCTCGGCCACCGAATCGGTGACCACGGTGTTGCACGGCTTGCAGCGACTCACGGCCACACCCGCCTGGTTGCTGCCGGCGGCGTACGTGTGGTCGATCAGACCGCCGCGAGCTCCGTTCATCCAAATGCCGCGCGACGTGTTGTTGCTGGCCGAGACGTAGGAGACCCGGTAACCCCGCAGTGGGTTATCGGCCGAGACCCTGGCGTTGGGGTCGGCCGAGCGGGCGACGAGCACGCCGGTGTCGGTGTAGTTCTGGACGGTCAGGTTCTCCACGGCTGTGCCGTTCGCTCGCAGGTGGACCCCGGTGCGTAGTCGCCCCCCTCCGTCGAGGATCACGCTCCCCCGGTCGATCCCCCGCAGAACGACCCGCGGCGTCGAGACGACCACCTGTTCGTGATAGACGCCCGGCGAGACCAGGATCAGGTCGCCGGGGGTGGCGGCATCGAGCGCGCTCTGGATGGTGGGATGGTCGCCGGGGACGGCGATCGACGAGCCCGAGGGCGCGGCGGAGCCCAGACTCGCAGGCGCCGTGTCCGTTGCCCCCGCCTCCGGCGCCGAAGCTGCATGGTTCGAGCACGCCAGAAGCGAGAGCACCGCCGCGAGCGCGGCCACATGCGAGACGAGGCGACGCACGGGTTGCAGGCTACTGACGGCGATGGCCAGGTCAGCGCGTCCACCTGAGACGGCGGGTGGTCCGCCACCGTGGCCGGTTAGCGTCTGCGACGTGGCCGGAGGCACGTTGTATCAGCGTCTCGGCGTGGACCGTGACGCCGACCTGGTGACCTTGCGTGCCGCCTATCGGCGCCTGGCCCGTCTGCTCCATCCCGACGTCGCCGGACCGGCAGCCGCTGACGGGGTCGCCATGATCGACCTCAACGAAGCATGGTGGGTGCTGTCCGATCCCCAGCGGCGGCGCGCCTACGACTCCACGCTGCCGAGGCCGACGGCAAAGGTCTCCTCCACGTCGGAAACGACCGGGCGCGCTTCGGAGGCGACCCGGCGCGCTTCGGGGACGACCGGGCGAGCGGCTTCCAACGGCCAGGGGAAAGGACCTGCGGCCACGGCGACCAGCAGCCCGGTCGGGTCCGCCGGGTTTCCTCCCCCTGCCAGCACCGCCGCGTCGGTGGGTGCCCGGCGCGAGGCGTGGCTGGTCAGCTTGCGCCTGCAGATCCGCCGGCTGGGCACGCAAGCAGCCCGCTCGGCGGTCCAGACCCTGGCGGTCCGCCATCGCGGCGTCCCCCGCGCCAGCTACGAGACACTGATCGATCCCGTCGTCACGCATCTGCTGTCCGACACTGGCGAACGGGTCCGAGTGGCCCGCGTGGCCGGCGCCGCCCCGCTCGACCTGGCCATCGGCGCAGCTCTGCTCGGCTTGCGCAGCTACGCCGCCACGCTGATGGCCCGGGCCGGCCGCTACGGGGTCACCGCGGAGACAGCCGCCACCGCCGAGATGGTCGACCGCATGTGGGACACCATGGCGCACGAGATTCCCCGCGAGCTCGAAGTGGCTCTCGGTGGCAACCCCCGCATCAGCCGCCACCTGCGGTAGGGAGCCGGTCACCCCGCCCGACCGGCCCAGCTTGTGAAGCTGCGCGACAGCGCGGCCTATCATGCGCGTTCGTTGGGGGGACGGCTGCCTAGGAGGCGACGATGTACGAGGTCAACCTGGGGATGCTGATACTCCGCGTCATCGTGGGTCTCACCCTGTCGGCTCACGGCTACGCCAAGCTCACCAAGGGAGCCCGGCTCGAAGGGCTCGCCGGATGGTTCGACTCCATGGGCATGCGGCCCGGCAAGGTGCACGCTCCCTTGGCCGCCTACACCGAACTGCTCTCGGGCATCGGGCTGGCCCTCGGCGTGCTCACGCCCTTCCCGGCCCTGGCCATGGTCGCCGTCATGACAGTGGCTGGCTGGACCGTCCACCGGAAGCACTTCTACATCCTGGACGAGGGCTTCGAGTACGTCATGGTGATCGCCACCGTGGCGGTCGCAGTAGCAACCGTCGGCCCCGGCAAGTGGTCAATCGATGGAGCACTGAACATCCACGACGATCTCAATGGCTGGATTGGCTTGCTGATATCTGCCGGCGGCGGCCTAGCCGCAGCTGCACTGCACCTGGGCGCCTTCTATCGTCCGGAGAAGGTCGCCACTTCCTGACTCGCGGGCCGGCGCAGAAACCCACAGCAGACGAGAGACACAGACGGGGGGACGCGCGGTCATGACGATCGTCGATCGGCAGCACACAGGCGACGAGCAAATGACGGATTCGGACGAACAAGCTCGATTCCGCCAGAGGGTGCGAGATTTCCTCGACGCCCATTGCCAGAAGCGGCGTAGCAATCGCGGTGACGAGGGCGAGGAATTGTTGCCGCTCGAGCCCGAATCGACCGCTCAGCTTCAGCGGGCCATGGCGTATCAGACGGCCCTGTACGACGCCGGGCTGGCCTTTCTCACCTGGCCCAAGCGGTACGGCGGCCAGGAGCTGACCAAGCGCCACGTGGAGATCTTCAATGAGGTGGCGGCGGGCTACGAGATCAACAACTTCGTCTACTCCATCGGTCACGGCATGTGCGCGCCGACAATTCTCGAGTTCGGCACCGATGAGCAGAAGGATCGATTCCTGCCGGACCTGCTGCGGGGCGACAAGATCTGGTGCCAGCTGTACTCGGAGCCCGGCGCCGGTTCGGACGTCGCCTCACTACAGACGCGTGCCGTGCGAGACGGCGACGAATGGATCGTCAACGGGCAGAAGGTATGGACCTCGGGAGCGCACTACTCGAGCTTCGGCATCATCATCGCCCGTACGAACATGGACGCCCCCAAACACAAGGGCATCACCATGTTCATCGTCGATGTGTCCACGCCCGGCCTCGAGGTGAAGCCGCTCCGCCAGATCACCGGCGCCTCCAATTTCAATGAGGTGTTCCTCACCGATGTGCGCATCCCCGATGCCAACCGGCTCGGGATGGTGGACGACGGCTGGCGCCTCTCCGTGGCGCTGCTCATGAACGAGCGCGTCGCCATCGGCGCCGGCGGCGGCGGCCCACGCGACGGCGGGGTCAACCCGCTCATGCGCAAAGCCCGCGAGCGCGGGCTCATCACCGATCCCAACCTCCGGCAGGGTCTGATGGACGTGTACATCCACCAGCGCCTGTTGTCGTGGCTCGGCGTGCGTACCCGAGCGGCCCTGAAGGCCGGGCGCGCGCCGGGGCCCGAAGGGTCGCTGGGCAAGCTGATGGCGGCCAACATCGCTCGCAAGCAATCGGATCTGGGCATTGCCATCGCCGGTGCGTCCGGTCAGGCGTGGGCTGCGGACGATCCGAAGGGGCCCCGGTGGGCGACCGCGGTGCTGAGCGCGCCGGCCTCGGCCATCGCCGGCGGCACCAGCGAGGTCCAGAAGAACATCATCGGCGAGCGGGTCCTGGGCCTTCCCAAGGAGCCGCAGGTCGACCGGGACCTGCCCTTCCGGGAGCTCAAGGTCGGCACGCAGCGCTGAGGCGCTCGGCGTGCTCAGCCGGTCGCCGCCGGAGTCCAGCGCACCGGCAGGTGCTTGAACCCCTGCTGGAAGTTGGATGTGAGCCGCTCGGGCTCCCCCGCCAGTTCCAGATCGGGAAGCCGCCAGAGGGCCGCCCGGAAGAGCGCCTGCATCTGGAGCCGGGCCAGATGTGCGCCGAGGCAGAAATGCGGCCCCAGCCCGAAGCTGAGGTGGTCGTTGGGCTGCCGCCCGATGTGGAAGCGGTCTGAATCTGGAAACACCTGCTCGTCACGGTTGGCGGAGGCGAAGTAGACGACGACCTTGTCGCCCCGCTTCAGCTGTTTGCCGCCCAGTGTGGTGTCGTCGGCCGCGGTCCGCCGGAAATGGATGACCGGGGTCCACCATCTGAGCATCTCTTCGACCGCGGTCGGCAGTCGTGATGGGTCCTGCAGGAGTTTCCTGTGCTGATCCGGGTGGGTGAGCAGGGCGTAGAGGCCACCCGGGATGCCGTTGCGCAGCGTCTCGTTCCCGGCCACCGCGAACAGGAAGAAGAGGTTCTCGAACTCCTCCGGTGTGATGCCCCGGCCCTCGTGCTCGGCTCTGAGCAGCACCGACATGACGTCGTCGCCCTCCCGTTCGCGCTTCCATGCGGCCAGGGCATGGGCGTAGGCGAACATGTCGACGAGCGCCTCGCGTGAGCGGGGGTCGTACGGCCGGCCGTCGGGCCGCGGGGAACCGGGGACGACCCGATGCTGGTGGGCCGCCGCCGCCATCGGCGTGGCCGCTGCGGGGTCGAAGGCGTCCGACACCGCGTAGTCGGCGTCCTGGTAGCCGATGACCCGATTGGCCCAGTCGTAGAGCAGCATGCGGTCGCTGGGCGGCACGCCCAGCACCTCGGCCAGGGACATGAGCGGCATGTCCGCGGCCACATCGGTCACGAAATCGGCTTCGCCCTGCCCGGCCACCCGGTCCACCAATGCCTCGGCCCGCGCGCCGATCTGCTGTTCGAGCCGGCGAACGTTGGTCCGGGTGAAGCCTTTGTTGACCAGCGTGCGCAGGCGGCTGTGCTCGGGTGGGTCGAGGTTGAGCATCATCCGGCGCACGAAGGCGAGGTCCCGGGGATGCGGGTCGCGGATCTGGGTCGCCCCGAGTTGGGAGGAGAAGCGCTGCGGCCGGCGGAGCACCTCCTGGCAGTCGTGGTGCCGCATGACGGCCCAGTAACCGGGTCCGGCCGGCCAGCCCAGCACGGGCGGCTCGTCCTGCCAGTGCACCGGATCCTCCTTGCGAAGCCGGGCGTAGACATCGTGAGGCGGACCGCTACGGCCGTAGAGCACGGGGTCGAAGATGTCGATCTCGTCGAGGGCGGGGACGAGGGCATCCGCCGGTGGTTCGGCCATGGCGGAGACGCTAGAGCGTTCCCTTGCCGCGTGGTTCAGGTCGTGTTCCGGGTGGAGTGCGAACTACGCATTGTGGTCGAATGCGCGCTAAATGTGAGTGACGGAGCCGGCGGTGGGAGCCATGTATTTCGTCCGTCCCGGTTGCTCCGGTGACGAAACAGGTTGGGTGGCACGCGGCCGGACCGGCGGTTGCTCCGGTGATGAAACAGGTGGGTGTCACGCGGGCGGACCGGCGGTTGCTCCGGTGACGAAACGGAGCGTCGTCGGGGTCCGGGTGGGGGCGCCCGCGCCCTCGGCGAGGCGACGCAGCGACGAAGCGTCAACGCGCGAGCGCAGACACGTTTCTCCACCGTAGAAACCAGCACGTGCCGCCAGCACATCCTTCAACGCGCTGACCTGCTGGAAATGTGGCGGCGCCCCCGACAGAGCAAGTATTTGAGCACGTGAAGTGGGGTCCACCGCGAGGCCGGAGACGGGTCGAGGACGAACCTCTCGATCGAGGTGTGGGCGGTCGGGCGCCCGTGCGCGCGGGCCACGGATGGAAGAATCGGAGACGATGAATGCGCCCGCCGTATCTGCACCGACCGACGCCGAGCTCGTCGACCTGTGCCGTCGCATGGTGACCGCCCGCGTCTGGTCCACCCGACTGTTCAACCTCCAGCGCCAAGGCCGCGTCGGCACCATGGCCCCCATCGATGGCGCTGAGGCCGCGGTCGCCGGTACGGCGTCGGCCCTCGACCCCGCCACCGACTGGGTCTTCCCGCAGTACCGGGAACCGGTGGCGCTCTCCCGCATGGGCGATGAGGTCATCGACACGCACACGCTCTACCTGCTCGGACACCCGGCCGGCGGTCGCTATCCCGACCACGTGCACGTCTTCCCCACACAGATCTCCCTGGCAGCGCAGGTCCCGCACGCCGTCGGCATGGCCTGGGGGATGAAGCTGCAGGGACTTCCCGGTGTGGCGGCGGTGTTCTTGGGCGACGGGGCATCGTCCGAGGGCGACTTCTACGAGGCGGCCAACCTGGCGGGGGTGCTGCGGGTCCCGGTGATCTTCGTCCTGGTCAACAACCACTGGGCCATCTCCACGCCCCTGTCCCGCCAGACGGCGGCGGCCTCGTTCGCCGACAAGGCCGTCGCGGCTGGATTTCCCGGGGTGCAGGTCGATGGGCGCGACCCGGTGGCCGTGCACGAGGTGGTGTCCGCAGCCCGGGCCCGGGCGATGGCCGGCGAAGGGCCCACGCTGATCGAATGCGACACCTACCGGCTGGGACCGCACACCACGGCCGACGATCCGACCCGCTACGTCCCACCGGATCAGCTCGCGGCCGAGTCGGCCCGTGATCCTCTGGTCACCTTCAGCCGCCGGCTCTGCCAGCTGGGCCTCTGGTCCGACGAGGAGAACGAGCGGACCCGAACCACCGCCCTCGAGCGCATCGATCTGGCTGTGCAGCGGGCCGAGGCCACACCGCTCCCCCACGATGCCTTCTTTCGTCACGTCTATGCGGGCTCGCTGCCGCTTCGTCTGCGTCGCCAAGCCGAGGAGGTGGCCGAGCTGTGGCCGTGAGCACGATCGTCGAGGCCATCAACCAGACGCTGGCCCGGGAGATGGAGCGGGACGGCCGAGTCGTCGTGTTCGGCCAGGATGTCGGCCAGAACGGCGGGGTCTTCCGGGCGACCGACGGGCTGCAGGCTCGCTTCGGCGCCGCGCGGGTGGTGGACATGCCGCTGGCCGAGGGCGTCATCATCGGAAGCGCGGTCGGCTTGGCTGCGGCCGGGATGGTGCCGGTGGCCGAGATCCAGTTCCTCGGCTTCGTCTACCAGGCCATGCACCAGCTGGCCGGCCAGGTGGCGCGGTTGCGCTATCGCTCGGACGGCCGGTTCGATGTGCCGATCACCGTGCGGGCGCCCTTCGGCGGCGGGGTGCGGACGCCCGAGTTGCACTCCGAAGCGCTCGAGGGCCAACTGGCCAACATCCCGGGACTGAAGATCGTGCTGCCCAGCTCGGCAGCCGATGCGGCCGGCCTGCTGGCCAGCGCCATCCGCGACCCCGACCCGGTGTTGTTCTTGGAGCCGCTCCGGGGCTATCGGGCCTTGCGCGACGACGTGCCCGAGGGCGATCACCTCGTACCGCTGGGCAAGTTGCGCCGGGTGGTCGAGGGCGACGACTTGGTGATCGTGACGTGGTCGTACATGACCGAGGTGAGCCGGCGGGCGGCGGAACAGCTCAACGGCGAGGGCTTCTCGGTGGGCGTCATCGACCTTCGCACCCTGGTGCCCCTCGACCTGGAGGGCCTGGCCTCCGCGGTGACCGCTGCCGGTCGGGTGGTCGTGGTGGAGGAGGCGCCGTTGACCGGGGGGTTCGGGTCGGAGATCGTCGCCACGATCTCCGAGGAGTGCTTCTACGACCTGGAGGCCGCGCCCGTGCGGGTCTCCGGCTACGACGTGCCCTATCCCGTGGGCATGCTCGAGGACCACTACGTACCGTCCGTCGAGCGGGTGGTGCGGGCGTGCCGTCGGGCGCTGGAGGCGGCGCCGTGAGCATCGCCGGTGCGGGCACGGGCTCGATCGAATTCCGCTTGCCGGACGTCGGTGAGGGCCTCGACGAAGCCGAGGTGGTTACCTGGCTGGTTGCCGAAGGTGACGAGGTTGCCCGCGATCAGCCCTTGGTGGAGATCCTGACCGACAAGGCCCAGGTCGAACTCCCCTCCCCCGTGGCGGGCCGCATCCGGCGCTTGGCCGTCCCGGCCGGCGAGCGTGTGCCGGTGGGCACGGTCCTCGTCGAACTGGAGGCGGGCAGCGAGCAGGGTCACGGAACGGCGGGCCCTGCGGCGGGCGGGGCTCGTCCTGCGACTCCCACCCCGGTCCGCGTCGAGCCCGCCCTGGCCGAGGCCGCCCTGGCCACGCCGGTCGCCGCTCCGGTCAACGGAGCCGGAATGCGACCAAAGGCTTCCCCCTCGACCCGGCGCATGGCCAGTGAGCTGGGAGTGGACCTGCGGCAGGTCCACGGCACAGGACCCGGCGGACGGATCCTGGCCGACGATGTACGGGCAGCGGCAGAGGGTCGAGGTGCGCATGCGGTGCAGCCCGGGGCCGCCGAACGGGCCGTGGCCGCGAATGCGTCCAGCCCGGCTCCGGTGCCCAGCATTCCCCCCTCGGCGTTTCCCGGCGAGATTCCGACTACACCCTCGCTCCGGCCGGTGTCAGCAGTGTC
>JAXDQG010000769.1:0-3379 GCA_034667945.1 Acidimicrobiia bacterium
CCCCCCCCCCCGACTGTCCCTCATCAGGCACGATCTTTCGATCCCTCACGAGCTGAAGAGCCGTTCCGTCACCGGAGCAACTCCGACGGCCCTAAAGGCGTCCCGACCAGCCATCTCCGTGTCACATAGAGTGCGAAGGTCGCGCTGAAAGTGGTTGCCTGCTCAGAGCACCGTTGATGACGGGATAGCCCGACACCCGTCGAAGAGGCTCTCGTCCGACGCGCAGAACAGATCTGTGTCGATGATACGGAACCCGGCCTCGAGCAGCGGGACCAGCGCGGGATGCGGGGCGGGCACCAGCAGACGCACTCGCCGACGCCCCCGGCCGGCGGCCCACCCGATTGATGCGGCGACCGCGTCCAAGGCCTGCTCCTTGCGGTCCACCACGGCGGTGATCACTGTCGCCGCCTCCCGCAGCTCCGGCGCCAGCACCGCGTCGTACCGGTCGGCCACCACCGCATAGCCGCGGCGGGCCCCTGACTCATCCACCAGCCAGAGGGCGGTCCCACCGGCGGGCCCAGACCACCAGGCGAGATCCTCCGGCCGATCCACGCCGGAAAGTCGACGGTCCAACGCAACGAGCGCGGGTCCCTCGCATGTCCAATCCACCGGCTCGGCCCGTAACCAGGGTGGCCTCAGCTCGCAGGGAAGGGTTCCCACCAGCGTGTACGAGGGCCAGCGCGGGACCATGCCGGCCCGCATGTACAGAGCTTGGGCCGCCAGGTCGGACGACGCTATGGTCACCCGCGCATCCGAAGCCCCCAGCAAGAGGCGCTCGAGGAGTGCAGAACCTACTCCGTCGCCATGGCAGGTCGGATGCACGAAGAGGTCCGCCAGGTACCAGCGTCCCGAGCGGATCACGGCAGCCCCGAAGCCGATCACCTCCCCATGCTGACCTTCTGCGACGACCAACTCGCCCGTCTCGAGCTCATGAGAATAGAGCGGGTTGGGTGCCGGGCGGGTGAGCGACCCCAGAACCTCCGCCGTCAGGCTGCAGGCTTCCCACACGTGTTGGCAGGACGACAGATCGGCATCCCCCGCCGGGCGAATGTTCATCCCTGATGGGTGACCCGTAGGACCAGGCCCATGATCATCGTGAGCACCACCAGCCAGAGCATCAGCTGCAAGGAACCGCGGGATCTGTTCGGACGGAGCGCGCCCGCCATGGCGACCTCATCGGCGGAGCACTCCTCGGGCACCTCGACGTCCAGCATGTCCCGAGCGGAGTCCAGCCGACTCTCCTCGACGAGCACGTCGACGGAGGCGAAGGGATAGATGCTCGACTCGCCCCGCAGCTGCCACAAGATGCCCTCGGCACCGAGGCGGGCAGCCAGCAGGCGGGCCTGGAACGGCGGCAACGTACCCAACTGGACCATGCGCGGTGGCCGCATGGGGAGACAGTACCGGCCGGTCACCCACCGCCGCCGCTACAAACTGCGCTCTCAACCACGATAAGAACGCAGGGCCAGTAACCTCCCCGGCTGATGGACCGGCGCATCTTCGGGCTCGAGAACGAATACGGCGTGACCTGCACCCTGCGCGGTCAACGTCGTCTGAGCCCGGACGAGGTGGCGCGCTATTTGTTCCGACGTGTGGTCTCATGGGGCCGGTCGTCCAACGTCTTCCTGGCAAACGGCGCAAGGCTGTACCTCGACGTCGGCTCCCATCCCGAATACGCCACACCCGAATGCGACTCCATCCGAGATCTGGTCATCCACGACAAGGCCGGCGAGCGCATTCTCGAGCAGCTCTTGGCATCGGCCGAGCAGCGCCTCCGTGAAGAGGGCATCCGCGGTGTCATCTACCTCTTCAAGAACAACACAGACTCGGCGGGCAACAGCTACGGCTGCCACGAGAACTACCTCACCTCGCGCCGGGACGACTTCGCCTACTACGCCGAGGTGCTGATCCCCTTCTTGGTCAGCAGGCAGATCTACGCCGGTGCCGGCAAAGTTCTCCAGACCGCCCGCGGCGCCCTCTACTGCATCTCGCAGCGGGCCGAGCACATCTGGGAGGGCGTATCCTCGGCCACCACCCGGTCTCGGCCCATCATCAACACGCGCGACGAGCCGCACGCCGATGCCGAGCGCTATCGGCGGCTCCACGTCATCGTGGGCGACTCGAACATGAGCGAGTACTCCACGTTCCTGAAGGTCGGGGCCGCCTCGATCCTCCTGCGGATGCTCGAAGACCCGGGCGTGGTACTGCGGGACATGACCCTCGAAAATCCCATTCGGGCCATTCGTGAGATCAGCCACGACATGACGTGTCGTCGCAAGGTGCGCCTGGCCAACGGGCGCGAGGTCTCCGCCCTCGACATTCAGTCCGAGTATCTGTCCCGGGCGCAGCGCTACGCCGAGACCCGGGGCTTCTCCGAGTTGGAGATGCAAGCGCTGTCGATGTGGGAGCACGTGCTCTCGAAGCTCGAGACCGATCCCCTCCAGCTCGACCGGGAGTGCGACTGGGTCATCAAGCACAAGCTCATCGAGTCGTATCGGGCTCGCCACGACCTTCCCCTGGCCCACCCCAAGATCGCCCTGATGGATCTGCAGTACCACGACGTCAACCAGGAACGCGGCCTGTTCTACAAGCTGCAGCAGCGGGACATGGTCGCCCGCATGTGCACCGACGCCGAGATCACCGATGCCGTGGACACGCCTCCGCAGACCACGCGGGCCCGGCTGCGTGGCGAGTTCATCCGCAAGGCCAAGGAGCGCAAGCGCGACTACACGGTCGACTGGGTGCACCTCAAGCTGAACGACCAGGCCCAGCGCACGGTGCTGTGCAAGGACCCGTTCCGTTATGAGGACGAGCGGGTCGAGAAGCTCATCGCGTCCTTGTGACCCGCCGGACGTGACCTCGGGATGAGCGCCGTCAAGCTCGAGCGTCTCCTCAATCTCACCGCAGCGCTCCTCGAGACGGCGCGCCCGCTCACTGCGGAGCAGGTGCGCGAGCGTGTTCCCGGCTACCCCGAGGACAAGGTCGCCTTTCGACGGGCGTTCTCTCGCGACAAGGAAGACCTGCGGGAGCTGGGTATCCCTCTGCGGGTCGAGCGCGTGGTCGTGGAAGACCGGGCCGTCGAGGGCTACCGGGTGCCGCCAGAGGACTACTACCTGCGAGACCCAGGCCTGTCGACGGACGAGCTCGCCGCCCTGCACCTCGCTGCCCGGGTGGTGCGCTTGGAAGGGGCCACCGAGGCGCTGTGGAAGCTCGGCGGCGATACGACGGCCCCGGGCAGCGAGTCTCTGGCCGATCTTTCGGTTCCCGCCGTCGACTTGCCCACCGACGACCGGTTGACCGCTCTCTTCGCGGCGTTGGTCGACCGCCATGCCGTACGGTTCGCCTACCCGAGCGGACGCCGCGGCTCGAGCTCGACGGC
>JAXDQG010000770.1:0-2832 GCA_034667945.1 Acidimicrobiia bacterium
CGGTCAACCATGACCTTCGGCCCCTTGGGCCTGAGGAAAGGGCCCACCACGCGCCGATCGATTTCACCTAGCGCCAATCCTGTCCCGAAAGGGACATTGAATTCAGAACCGGTGACTGCAGACACGATCGGCTCGACCAGCTCTGGGGCTAGTACTCCGCCACGCTGATTACGAGGGATAGAGTCGGTGGAGCTTGCGGCGGGCGTCCTCGACGGTGAACTGCCAGGTGATGGCGGCCCGCTGCTCGTTGCGCGCGGTCTCCCAGGCGGCGATCTCGGCGGCGAGGGTGTCGCGGTCGCCGATGCGTCGTCCGAGGCACTGGCGGGAGAGCATCGAGAACTCGAGCTCGGCCATGTTGAGCCAGCTGCCGTGGACCGGGGTGTAGTGGAAATCGAGCTTCCGGAGGACGCGTCGGGCCTCGGCCGGGGGGAACGCCTCGTAGAGGGCGGCCGGGGTGTGGGTGTTCAGGTTGTCGAGCACGACCCGGATGGTGGCGGCGTCCGGGAAGTGGCGGTCGACCAGGTCGCGCATCTGCTGGGCGAAGTCATGCTTGGTGCGGCGGTCGGTCACATCGACGTGGCGCCAGGCCCCCAGCGGCTGGGTGACCAGGAAGAGGTTGGCGGTGCCGTTGCGCTCGTACTCGTAGTCGACCCGCTCCGGCTTGCCCGACTCCATCGGGAGCGGCGTCCGGGTCTCGGCGACCAGCTGCTTGCTGGTCTCGTCGAAGCAGACGACCGGGCGGGCCGGGTCGTGCGGCTCGGCGTACAGGTCGAGCACGTCCTCCATCCGGCAGACGAACTCGGGCCCGACGGCCGGGATCACCCACTCCTTCTTGAGCCAGGGCTTGAGGGCGTTCTTTTGAGGAGCCGCCGGATCGCCTCGTCCGTGATGGCCGGCACGAGTTGCAGTTCCACGACCCGGTCGGCCAGGAGCTGCATCGTCCAGCGGAGCCGCCCCTCGGGCGGCTTGGTGCAGGCCAGCGCCACCACGAACGCCTGCTCCTTCGGGCCCAGCTTCGGCCGCGCGCCGGGCCGGGGCCGCTCCCGCAGCGACGCCTCCAGCCCCTCCTCCACGAACCGCCGACGCAGGCGCTCCAGGGTCGCCACGCCCATCCGGGGCTGCTCGGCGATCACCTCGTCGGTCTTGCCCTCCGACGCCAGGAGCAGCGCCTGCGCCCGACGTACCATCCGCACCGAGGCCGTCCGCTTGCGCGACAGGCCGACCAGGCGGTCACGCTCAGCAGCCGCCAGCGTCACCCGATACCGCTTCACCATGACCCCGACCTCCTCGAAAGACCGACATCATGGCTTCTGTCTACCCATCATGTCCAGCATGGCGGAGCACTAGTGGGTCACTTGGCATGAATGCCGCCATTGATCGAGGACGGTAGGTCGGCGATGGACCGGACGCTGGGTGCAGGCACCGGAGCCGCCGAGGGCATGATGGTGGCGCTGACGGCTGCGCTGGCGACGGAGCTGGCGCTTGCCGGCCCACTCGAAGGGGGTGGGATCGGCGTTCCAGCCGCGCGCGGTCGCTTCGAGCCAGTCGATGATGTCGTCCGGGGAGGTCGGTGTCTCGCCGGCCAGCGCACGGCGGACGAGGATGCGCTGGATCGACTCGGCCATGTTCAGCCAGGAGCCGCTGAGCGGGGTGTACAGCGGCATGACGCCGTGCTCGACCAGCCACAGGACTAGGCTCGGGGTCTTGTGGCCGGTCAGGTTGTCGAGGACCAGCAGCAGGCGGAGGGACGGCAGGCGTTCGGGCAGGGTGAACCGGACGGTGAGCCCGTCCTGCCAGCGCTCCCAGGCGGCCCGGCGCTCTGCGTCGCTCTGGATCGGCGGCTCCGGCAGCGTCGCCAGGATCGCCGTCAGCTCGGCCTTGAGCCAGGGGTGCACCACCGCGTTGGCTGCACTGGTGACGCCCTTGACCCGGACCTCCCCCGAGGCCGGGTGGAACAGGGTCAGCAGCTTGGCCGTGCCGTGCCGGAGGTGCTCGTGGGGATAGCGGGCCGGGCTGGTCGCCGGGCGCCAGTGCGTCCCGGGCTGGGGGATCGCCTGGTACGGCCCGGCCTCATCCTGAGTCCAGGTCGGCAGCTCCCGCTGCGTATACGCCTGCTCGATCAGCCCCCTTTTACCGTCGCGTCCGGATCGTGGACCTCGACCTCGCCGGCCTTGCGCCGCCGCTTGGCCAACCCGGTGTGGCACCACGAGCGGTCGCGCTGCCAGCTCAAGTCGGCCTCGTGCAGCACGCACCAGATGGTGTACGTGCTGACCTCGGGCAGCCCATCCTCGGCGCGCCGCAGCGCCCGTTGGAGGGTCGTCAGCGACCAGGTCGCGGTCTTGTCCCGCTCCCGATCCGGCGTACGGTGCACTTCGGCCAGGATGCGCTCCCGCTCGGCCGCGCCGTATCGCACCTTCGGGCCGCCGCCGTGGCGCGGCTCGACCGCCGCCAGCCCCTCGCGATTGAACCGCGCCACCAGCTCCCCGACCGCGTCGCCCGAACGGCGCCCCACCCGCCGCGCGGCCTCGGTATATGAACAGCCATCCGCGACAGCCAGCAACGCCCGCGCCCGCGCGACGATCCCGGCCGGCGCACTCGTCGCACGCCCCAACTGCTCCAGACTCGCCCGCTCGCCGTCCGTCAGGGCGCGCAACGGATCTTTCCGTCGTCGGCTCATCGCACGCCTCCCCGACGACGGTATACCTCAACTTGACCGGAATGGCTACAACCGCGGCAAGTGACCCACTAGAAGCCTGCGCATAGTTTCTCTCCTTCGACTTGTGGTGCCCCGAGCAGCCTGAGTCGATAGCTCGTAGGCTCGAAGACACGTTC
>JAXDQG010000771.1:0-2535 GCA_034667945.1 Acidimicrobiia bacterium
GGTGAACACCAGGTCGCCGGAACGGGCCGCCGTGACGTAGCTGGCCATGGGGCGAGGGGCGTCGGGCAGCGTGAGACCCAGTTCGGCGATACGGGCTTCAGCGGACACGGCAACCTCCAGTGGGTGAGGCGGAGACTTCGGCGGCGGCCCGGGTTAGGCCCGCCGCCCGACCAAGGGCAGGGCGATGCGAGGTGGAACCGTAGTGGTCAGATCAGGAGGTCGCCGGCGTCCCAGTCGTCGGCGGCTCCGAACGTGCCGGTGATCATCCGATCGAACAGCGCGGCGGATCGTTCGTCCGAGGGGTCGAGTCTGGACAGGTTGTTGGCGAAGATCGCCATCCACCACAGCAGGCACGACCGGTAGACCTGCTCGACGTGCGCGGCAGCAGCACCCACGGCGACCGCATATTCGCTGAGGAGGGCGCTCTCGAGATGGCGGCGCCGGTCGACGGTCAGGCTCGTGGCCAGGAAGCTGGCGAGGTCCATCGGCCCGGGCCCCCACAGGGCGGTCTGCCAGTCGATGATGGTGACCGTGCCGTCCGCGCCGTAGAGCAGGTTGTCGAGTCGATAGTCGGCGTGGACGAGGGTGAGGGGACCGTCCTCGTGTTCCGCCGCCCAGCGGGGGAGCTGGTCGACGAAGGTCGTGAGCCAGGCCAGCGTGCGAGGTGTTACGCGATCGCCGTAGGCGCTGATGAAGCGGGGGAGCGCTGACTGCATGGCGGCCTGCAGCATCTCGAAGCCAGGACGGTGAAAGCCGGGCATCCACCGGAACGGCAGGGGCTCACCCCAGAACGGGGCCTGTAGGCGGGCGAGCGCGGCCACGGCCTCGGCTGCCTGGGCGTCGGTCGCGCCCACGAGTTGGTCGGCCTCCTGGCCCGGGCCGCAGTCCTCGAGCAGGAGCGTCCAGCGGCCGGCCTCGGGCTCGGCGCCGTTGTAGAGGCAGTCCGGCACCTTGGCCCGGCAGTGGGGAGCTACCTCGGCGAAGAAGCGGGACTCCCTCGTCCAGACGTCGAGCATGCGCCCAACCGAGCGACCACCCGGGTCCAGCGTCGGCAGCTTCGCGATGACGGTGGAGGGTCCCTCGCCCCGCCTGTAGTCGAGGTGGAGGCGCGCCAGCTGGCCGAGGAAGCCCGTGCTCTGGCCGACTCGCTCGAGCCGCACGGTGGCTACCTCAGGCGCAAAGGGCAGGCGGTCGCCCTCGGCAAGGGCGGCGGTGACCCAGCTGGCGGTCAGCTCACTGAGCTCGGCGGGGACAGGAGCGGCCATCCACGCATCCTTGCCGACCGGCGCAGGGTGCCATTGCAAAACCGGGCCGTGCGGCCTGGCGGGCTGTGCGGCCTGTGCGGTCGGCCGGCCGGCTCAGGCGAAGCGGGCGGGGATCCACTCGCCGAGACGCTGGCGCAGCTCGTCCCCGGCCGCGCTGAGCCGGTGGTCGCCCCCGGGGATGATGACGAGCTCGCCGCCGCAGAGCATCTGGACCATCTGGCTGGCGTAGTAGGGGAGGATGTCGTCCCGGTCACCGTGGAAGAGGATGACCGGGACCTTGTTGGTGGCCAGTGACTCCCCCTCCTCGCAGCCCGCCGACTGGGTGGCCAGCGTCACCACTCCGGCAGTGTGCTGGCCGAGCAGGGCGCCGGCTTGGATGGCGACGGCCCCGCCGAAGGAATGGCCCATGGTGATGAAGCGCTCTGCTCCTTGCCGGGCCGCCAACTCGGCGGCGGCCAGCACGTCGTGCACGCACGCGTCGAGGTCGTTGGGCCGGCGGTAGCCGACCCGCAGGACGCCGATGCCCTGCTCGGGGAGGCGCTGGCCAAGGTCGTGGAAGAGCCCGTGACCCGGGCCGAGGACACCGCCCAGCGCGCCGCCGCAGGTGAGCACGACGTGCCGCTCTTCGGTGTCGCCATGCCAGAAGAGTGTGAGAAGCCCTTCCCAGGTAGCCAGCTCGAAGTGACGGAGCGCAGGCGTCACGGCGACGTTCTGGTGTGCAATGACACCCAGGGCCGAGAGCGCTTCGGGCAGCGGGATCACGGGGCGCGAGCGTAGGACGGATCCGGTGCGCCGGTGTTCGATAATCGAGCTTCGGTGGTGGGGACGCTATGGTTGTCCGGCCGATTGCGGCGGCGTGGCCGAGTGGTTTAGGCAAGGGCCTGCAAAGCCTTTTACCCGGGTTCGATTCCCGGCGCCGCCTCCCTCAAGTTCTCCCTGGTCACGTGCAGTGCACAGGGCTTCGCTCCGCTCGCGAAGCCGCATCCCGCGCCCGAATCGCGTGTCAGCAATCGAGTGCCGCGTTGAGGACGTCGCTGTAGAAGAACGGCTTGTCGGTCAGCAAGGCGGGAAGCGCTTCGAGCCTCGCTTCGTTGAGGAGTTCCTCGATCAGTTCCGACGAGCCGCCGACGTAGGTCCAGGCGAAGTCGACCTCGGTTGCGACGATCCAGGCGCGGTCATCAGGCCACCACAGGTTGGGCGACTGGTCCCAAGGCTCATCGAGAGTCGACGGCAGGACTTCGTCGATCGAACCGCGCGCGAGGAAGTACGA
>JAXDQG010000772.1:0-6372 GCA_034667945.1 Acidimicrobiia bacterium
AGTTGGCCCGCCGACATACGGGCCTCCCCCGCCACCGGGCACCATCCGCCAGCGCCACACGCTGCTCGATGTCGGCACCGGCCTGCCCGACCTGCCCATCGATGACGGGGACAACCTGGAGCCTTCGCAGATCTACCTGACCGACCTGCGTACCAGCCAGACCCGCCGACTGACCTCCCCCGGCACCGAGGACTGGCGGGACGCCATACCGGACGGGGAGGCCCGCGCCAACGCCGACCCGGACATCTCGCCCGATGGCCGCTACGTGCTGTTCACCAACCGGTCGCCCCACTCTCAGGAGTCCTTCATCCTGCGACTCGATCTGGTCACCGGCGAAGTCCTCTCCCTCACCAACGCCACCGCTGGGGCCATGCCGGTGAGCGACGCCTACCCCCGCTGGTCGCCGGACGGCACGACCGTGGCCTTCACCTCGGTCAGCGGCGAGTCCGTGGGCATCTGGCAGATGAACGCGGACGGCTACGGCGCCCGGGCCCTGGTCGACGACGGGTTCGTCAACACGCTGCCGACCTGGTCGCCCGACGGTCGCTCGTTGGCCTATGCCAGCTACCGAGGCGCTGACCGCGCCGCCGCGCTGCAATTGGCCGCGGCGCCTGCAGCCCCCCTTGCACAGACCGGCTGGGTGCTGGTCCGCCTCGACCTGGCCACGGGTGAGCAGCGGGTGCTCGCCACACCCCACTCCGGCTCGGTGCTGTCGCCCGTCTGGTCGCCGGACGGCCGCAAGGTGGCCTTCGTGTCGATGACCGCCACGGGCCGCGCCGACATCTACACGGTCCCAGCCATTGGAGGACCTGTCCTGCCCATGCAGCTCACCTTGGGCAGCACCGAGCTCTGGGTCGACTGGCGATGACGGCGCCACTGAGCCCGTCGACCGATCTCGACCTCGTGTCGGGGTCCGCTGCGGAGACATCCGCTCGAAAAGGAGGGTCCAGATGACGACCTCGGTGCCGCTCAGCGAGCGGCAACAGCACGAAGCAGCCGTCTACGACGCCCGGGCCCTGGCTCTGGCCGACCAGCTCGAAGATGCCGATCTCGGCATCGACGCCGAGCTGCCGCCGTATCCCAACCGCGCCCACATCGACTTCATGGACGCACTGCTGCAGCGTGCCGGCGACCTACGGGGCAAGCGAGTGCTGGAAGTCGGCTGCGGGACGGGTGCCCTGTCGACGTTCCTGGCGCTCCGGGGAGCCGAGGTGGTCGGCCTCGACGTCAGCGAGCCCACGTTGGCACTGGCCCGTCGACGGGCCGAGAGCAACGGCGTTGCCGGGCAGATCCGCTTCGAGGCGATGCCGATCGAGCGGTGCGAGGAGCCGGACGAGAGCTTCGACGTGGTTGTCGCCAACCAGGTGCTCCACCACCTCGAACTGGGTCAGGCAATGCCCAACATCGCCCGACTCATAGGCGGGCGCGGGGTGGCCCTCTTCGTCGAACCGGTGCTGCTGGTGCCCGAGTGGCTCAGGCAGCTGCGCTACCACCGGCGGGTGCTGCGGGTCTTACCGGCCAAGACCGACACGCCCGACGAGCGCTCGCTCGATCGCCATGATCTCGAGCTCATCACCTCGGCGTTCGCGTCAGCTCAGCTGACTCCGTTCCAGTTGATGACACGGCTTCAGAACTTCGTCGAGATGCCGGACCGCGTCTTCGAGGTCCTGCAACGCATCGACCGGACGGTGCTCCACCGCGTTCCCCGCACGACGAGCCTCGCTCGCTATCTGCTGATCGAGCTCCGAGGGCGATCCACTTCCATGGGAGGTCCACGATGAAAGCCCTGGTCACCGGAGCTGCCGGCATGCTCGGCAGCGGGCTCGTCCCAGCGCTCGTCCGCGCAGGTCACGAGGTCGTGGCGACCGACATCGACCTCAGCGATCCACGGCCGTGGGGACCGGCCGGCCTCCGCTTGGCCCAGCTCGACGTCCGCCGGTCGGATGCCGTGTCCGAGGCCGTCCGAGAGCTGCGGCCCGACCTCATCTGCCATCTCGCGGCGGAGACCGATCTCGAGTACTCCGACGCGCACGAAGAGCACGCGTTCGCCACCAATACGGTGGGAACGAAATTCGTGGCGCTGGCTGCCCGGCAGGCCGAGATCCCGATGGTGTACATCAGCACGGCGGGCGTGTTCGACGGCCAAAAAGACGGTCCGTATCATGAGTGGGACGACCCTCGACCGCTGAACGTCTACGGCAAATCCAAGTACGAGGGTGAGCTGCTCGTTGAGCGGATCGTCCACGAGCACTACATCCTGCGAGCCGGATGGATGGTCGGTGGAGGCCCACAGAAGGACCACAAGTTCGTGGCCAAGATCCTCGACCAGATCAGGGCGGGGGCCACCACCATCCATGCGGTGGGCGACAAGTTCGGTACGCCGACCTACGTGCCGGATTTCGCCCAATGCTTCCTGGGCCTGCTCGAAACCCAGTCGTTCGGGCGCTATCACATGGTGTGCGAGGGCTGGGCGAGCCGCTATGACGTGGCCGCCCACCTGCTCGCCGTGTTGGGGCTTGCCGATCGTGTCGAACTCGTCGAAGTGAGCTCGTCGTTCTTCGCGGACGCCTATCCGTCGGTCCGACCCCGTTCGGAGATCATGCGCAACCTTCATCTCGACCTGCAGGGTTTGAACACCATGCGACCCTGGCGAGATGCATTGACCGAGTATCTCGGCACGCGTTTCACCGATCTCGCCAACCCGACGATCGATCTCACTGACAAGGAAGTGGCCCTTACATGACGTCCACAGCCGGCTCGGCCGTGCCCTCGTCCCCGTCCCCGTCGGCCGACAACCGCCGTGTGGTGGTCGTGATCCCCATCCCAAACGATCCGGACTGGACGATCATCGAGCACATCCCTGACGACATCCCGATCATCGTCTCTGACGACAGCGACGGGCACTTGGCGCCGCCACCGCGGTCGAACATCTCCTATTACGACTATGCGGCCCAGCGCTCCTACGTCGGCGACCAGCACTATCCCGCCCTTCCCCACAAGAGCGCAGCCAGTCGGAACTTCGGCCATTTACTCGCCTACCGCGAGGGTTATGACGTGATCGTCGCCCTCGACTACGACTGTCGGGTGCCTGCCGACTGGCTGGCCGGCCACCTTCAAGCGCTGAAGACTGCCGTCGAGGCGCCGGCCCTTGCTCCGGTCAACAAGGACGGGTGGGTCAATCCGGTGGCGGTACCGGGTTGGTACGCGCGCGGCTATCCCTATGAGCTCCGCAACAGCCACGATGCCAAACATGGCGAGACCACGGCCACCGGGGAAGTCAAAGTCCACATGGGGTTGTGGGAGCACATCGTCGATCTGAACGGCATCGACCGGTTTCCACCGCACGTCGCTCCCGAGCACCCGGGGCTTTACAGGAGGAGCGAACCGGTCGTCGCGGTAGGGAACATCCCGATCTGCGGCATGAACACATCGTTCGTCGCCGAGGTGACGCCCGCCTATTTCTTCCTGCCCGACCTGTGGGTGGCCGACGGTTCGCCGGGTGGCTGGCAGTTGAGCCGACACGACGACATCTGGGGCGGCTACATCCTCAAGAAGCTGCTCGACAAGCGCAACGATTTGCTCAGCTTCGGTGAGCCGATCGTGGAGCACACCCGGCTCACGGCCGGCGAACGGACAGCCAAGATCGAGCACTACATGCACCTCATGGCCCGCGAATTCTTCGAGCTGGTCGACAACGCGGTCGAGCAGGTCGCAACCGGCGGATACGACCAGATGTACGCCGCGTTCGTAGAGGCGTTTCTGGCGCAGGCCACTCGCTGTCGGGCGCCGTTCCACTACCGGGAGACCTTCGTCGGGCTCGGTGAAGCCATGAGCCGCTGGGCGGCCTGCTTCGCGTGAAGGTCTGCGTCGATGCCACCGCATTGGGATCGGGCCGGGGCGGTGACGAGACCTATGTCCGCGCCCTGCTTGCTGCCATGCAGGTCGAGAGGCGACCGGGCGACGAGTATCTGGCCCTCGTGCGGCCCGGGGCGGAAGCGCCGAGCGGGTTCACGTCGCAGCCGTTGAGACGTGGCGGGGGAATTCGCCTGGTGACCGAGGTGCCGCGAGTGCTGCGGCGCCTCGATTCACCGTGGTTGTATCTCGGCTACACCCACGCACCGATCCCGTGCCGGCTGCCCTACGTCCTGGTTGTCACCGACCTCTCGTTCCGCCACCATCCCGAGTTGTACCCCCGCACGGCCCGGCTCCGCCTGAACAGCCTGGTCGGCCGGCAGTGTCGACGGGCCCGGGGCGTGATCACCCTGACCGCGTTCTGTCGCGACGATCTGATCGATGCCTACGGGCTCGATCCCGGCCGGGTCCATGCGGTGCCCCCGGCCGTGCGCCTACCGGCAGACGACGGTCCGCCGGTCGCTGACGACACCCCACCCCCCGGCCGATCCGTCCTGTACGTGGGGAACCTCCATCCACGAAAAAACGTATCCACGCTGATCAGGGCATTCGCTGTGCTGCGCGGGACGCCCGAGTACGACGACGTGACACTCGTGATCGCCGGCGCCCAATGGTGGGGCGAGGGCGCCGAGGCCCGGGCGGCTGCTGAGCTGCCTGGCGGATCCGTCCGGTTCCTCGGGCGCGTGTCCGACGTCGCTCGAGATGCGCTCATACGCCGCGCCAACGTGCTGGCCTACCCCTCGTTGTTCGAGGGCTTCGGCCTCCCACCGCTCGAGGCCATGGCCGTCGGCACACCGGTGTTGACGACCACCTCGAGCGCCATCCCCGAAGTTGTCGGCGACGCCGCCATCCTCGCTGATCCCCTCGATGTCGACGGCATGGCAACCGGGCTCCGGCAGTTGCTGGACGACGAACAGTTGCGGGCCGAGCTCGCCCGTCGCGGGCGGAAGGTCGCCGCCAGCTTCAATCTCCGGCGCACCGGGCTGGCGCTGCGGGCCGCCCTCGAACCCGCATGGGCCGAGATCGCGGGAGCGCGGTGAGGCCTCGCGGAGGCTGCCTGGTGGCGTTGGGCGCTGCGGGTGGTGGGCTGGTGCTGTTGGTCATCGCCTTCGCCGTGGTGCTGGTCATCGCCGATCGCAAGCTGAACCCCTCGGTCCGGACGGCTCCTCTTCCGGCCATCGAGATGGCCGAGCCGACGGGTTCGGTCCCTGCAAACGAGATGCTCTTCGATGCGGACGGCAGCGGCTCGTTTCAGATCTACGTCGCCAATGGCGGGGGGCCTGCCCATCAATTGACGAGCGATCCCACCACCGACGCCTGGTGGCCCAGGCCGTCGCCCGACCGCACCCGTATCCTCTTCTATCGAACGCCTGCCGGGACGCATGACAAGGACTTCAAGCAGACGAGCCTGTGGGTGATGAATGCCGACGGCTCCTCCCCCACCGAGCTGCTCCCGCGCGGAGCCCACGGCTGGAACCAGCATGGCCATGCCGAGTGGTCGCCGGATGGCCAGCACCTGGTGATGTTCGGCGGCAAGACCACCAACCCCCAGATCTGGGTGACGGACGCCCTCGGCCGCCAACCCAGGCGACTGACCGACGATGGCGGCGTCAATCTCGATCCCAGTTGGTCGCCGGACGGTCGCACCGTGGTCTACGTCGGCTGCCCCCGCTCGCTCTGCACACCCGGACAGCAGGAGGTGTACATGGTCCCGTCGAGCGGCGGCCCGCGTACCCGCCTGACCGACGACGGGGTACGTGATCACGACCCGTACTACTCGCCCGACGGCTCGGAGATCGCCTTCCTCTCGCAGACGGCCCGGCCCAGCGGCGAGCAGGTGGTCGGGAGCTGGAACATCCGCGCCGTGTCGGCCAGCGGCGGAGCTGTCCGGGACGTGACGACGGGTGCCGATGTCACCAGCCTTCCCCGCTGGTCGAAGGATGGGCGCTTGTTCACCCATCGGCTGATCTACGGGCGCCCGGGCTTCGATCTCTGGGTATTCGAGCCGCGTACCGGACAGGGACACCCAGTCCGCGAGGAATCGTTCAACGAGGAATATCCGAGCCCCTGATGTGAACCGTGACCTCAGGCGACGGAGCTCAGCACGGGGCTGGGTGGAACAGCTGCTTCGAGGGCGATGCGCACGTTGCGAAGGTTGTCCCTGACGTGCCGGCGATGGTGCTGCTGTCGGGGTTGAAGCATCGCGAGCGTCGCGTGTGCTGCTGCCCGGGCCGTGAATCCGACTGCTTCTATGGCCTGGAGCAGCACGGTCCGGGCCTGCCCGTGACGCAGCGCGAAGTAGCGGTTGAAGTTGCGCAGTGCGGCTGGGGATGCCGCGCCGGTCTGGCGCTTGGTGCTCTGACCCATGAGATGAACGACCGAGGTGGTCGGCTGGTACCACACCGTCCACCCGGCTTGGCGGGCCTTGTGACACAGATCGACGTCGTCCATGTAGGCGAA
>JAXDQG010000773.1:0-7648 GCA_034667945.1 Acidimicrobiia bacterium
GTCGAGACGGTTGATCCCGTGGCATCGCGCGGCGACCGAGAGCAAGACAACCATTGGATCGCGGCATGGCGCCGGAATGCGCGAGCCGTCAACGAGTGGGCCTGGTGGGCGCCGGACGACCCCGTACCGTTGCTTGCTGCAGTAGGACGACTCGTGCTGCGCTTTCTGAAGAAAAAGTTCACCGCGACGCTGCAGCGGCGCGCTGGCGCGGGTTCGTTCTTCCGCTAGCGCCGAGCGCGGTTCCGACAACGAGCGCCCACTGACCCGTCACTGGGGCATAAGCGATGGGATTGTCCGTCGTCATGAAGACAAGAAGAGCAAGCCCGCTGAGAAATGCTGCCGCAATGGGTTTCAAGTCATCCTGACCGAGCCCGCCGGCCCGTAATGCTGAGACCAGCCGATACATCACCACCACCCAGCCGCCGAGAAAAAGCGCCAGGCCTGTCCAGCCGAAGTTGAACCAAAGCTTCAGATAGTCATTGTGGGGTTGACCAATATCGTTGAAATTGTCCGCTATGACGCGCTCTGCGGCACCCGCACCCATTCCTGTGAATCCGACACCTGTCGACTCGTTGCGCAGTGTGCGCCAGAAGTCGGCCCTTCCCTCGCCATTGATGGATACACCCAAGACCTTGAGAGAGACGTCACCTTGGCTGCTACGGCTGTGTAGAGGGCCGCCTACGAAGACCATCCCGACACCAAGCGCTGCGACCGCGATGAAAGCAGTTGCCGCGCCGGTCGCTTGCTTCCGGGCTGTCTTCCTCACTCGTAGTGACCGTGCAATGAGCGACACGAGGGTGGCCGCGAGGTAGATGGCAAACGCCATGCGCGACAAGGTGAGGGTCACGAGAAGACCAAGTACGACGATGCGCCGGACGCCGGTCCCAGCGGCGATGTATTCCCCCATGTACCAAGCGCCTAGGAACACCGCCGACATCGCAATCGGGCGGATGTTCAACGTGTCGTTGTGGGTTGTCTCGAAGGCCACCCATTGAACTACCGATACAACGATCAAGCCCCAGAACTGGATGGACATGATCCGCTCGACCTCGCGGTGCCATCCTCGGTGCAGCCAGGATTGTCCGGCGGTGAGGAGAATCAGCAGGGGAGCGAGCGCTATGACGGTTATTTCCTGAATACCGAGGATGCTGATGCCTTCGGACGCCATGCTGAGGAGCGCCCATAGTACGAGAAGCGACCAAAGCCCACTCAACCGCACGGCGGCCGGTGCAGTGATCGGATGAGTCCAGAGCAGCGCTGCGCCGAGGACGACGAAGAGTGCGGAGGTAACGCCGGCTGGCGTTACGCTGCCAAGCTGAATCAGCCTTGGGAGCGCGCCGGCGCATGCCAAGAGGGGAACGGCTGCCGCCAATCGGACGACCGCGCGGGAGGGTCGGGACTGGCGCAGGATCGGAGAGCCCGAAGATTCGGACATGGCAGCTGAGCGGTACCGTGCTGCTGATGTCTTCACTGGGCGCCGGCCTCCAGACGATCGGGTTATCGGCATCGTAAGACGGCCGTCGGTCGACCGCACGCCACCTTCAGAATGTTGACCTTATTGCAAGGTGGAGGAGCGGCCCGGCGTATGAAATATGGGCGGTTCCTGCTCGCTATTCTTGAAGCCGGTCGTTATTTCCACAGGTTTCCGCACCTGACGGCGGATACCGGTCCAGTTCTTGTACTCCTCGGCTGTGGTTTATTGTGCTCCTGCTTTTGGGCCGTACAGTGAATCCGTCCGCTCGTCTATGAACGAGATGGGGAACATAAAGATTTTTGTCGAACAAGACTGCGACTGCGAGGATCTTTTACATTTGGATGGCAATCGTCGGGTGACGTGAGCATGCGCGAGCCATACACTCTTGGGGACTTCTACCGGCGGGTTGAAAATTGCTCGATGGAGACGAGACGGAGAGGTGGCGTTGCGTAGGACCGTTCTCACGGTGTTGCTGTTGTGCTTCTCGATGGGGTGCGTCATTAGCTTGATCTCGATTGAAGTCGCCAGCGTGTCCGACGCCGCACCGACACGACTGGTCACCACTGCTTCGAGCGGCAACGGCCCCGATCCCGTCCGCGCAAGCGTGACGACGTCTTCGTCTCCGCAGTCCTCCGCTTCGCCGTCCCCGCCACCATCGTCCATACCGGCGGCCAGGACCGTCCGCATAGCCGTTGGCGACGCTCTCCAAGCGCAAGTCGAGGCGAATCCTCCTGGCACTCGCTTTCTTCTTGCCAGTGGTCGTCATCTCGGCCAAGGGGCAAGCGCCAAAGATGACGATCAATTCTTTGGAGAACCTGGCGCGATCATGGATGGCGGGGGACGCTTGCCTGCAGCCTTCATTGGCCCAGGTCGCAACGTGACGATCCATAACCTCGTCATCGAGAACTACGGCGTTCATACATGGGACGCGGTGGTGTCACCTGAACTAGATGCGCGGGGCTGGCTGGTGGTCGGCAACGAAATACGGAACAACGCAGGAACAGGTATCAAGGCCGGAAATGGCTGGGTTGTTCGGGGAAACTGGGTGCACGACAACTGGTGGACTGGGATCGGCGGCGAGGGACCCAGCATCACGGTGGAGGACAACCGGGTCGAGAACAACAACACGGGACGAAACGACACCGAGTACGACGCGAGCGCCACGAAGTTCGTACGCACGAGCGGACTGATCGTCCGGCGCAACATGGTTGTCGGAAACTATGGCAACGGCATCTGGGTCGACATCGATGCCACGGATTCGAAGATTCAGGACAATACGGTGTCCGGGAATTTCGGGGCTGGCATCCTTGTCGAGGTGAGCCAGGGTGCTCTGGTTGACGGGAACACGGTCGAGGGAAACGGTTACGGCCGCACGGTCAGCGTCGATGGTGGTGCGATCGTCATAAGCTCCTCGCGGGATGTGACGGTGTCGCACAACACGGTAGTTGACAACCGTGATGCGATTGTCGCAGTTTCAGTGGATCGCACAGGTGCCCTTCCTGCCGACACATACCAGGTGCGGGGCATGACCGTTACGAACAACAAAATCGTGATGCGAAGCGGCAGAACTGGGCTTGTCACGTATAGCGGTCATCCCGTCTTCTCTGCGGCTTACGCGAACAGGTTCATTGACAATGAATACGAGCAGCTTGACGCCTCGAGGCCGGCGTTTCTGTGGAACGGCAGAGAAGTCACACTTTCCACGTGGCGAGCCGTGGGCCACAGCTGAGGGGGTTTGTTGAAAACCGTGGACCATGGGTGTTTGCGGTGAGCGAAGGATGGTGAGCAGCATGACCGGACCAGCCGTCTTGCCGACCGGGAGGCTGATGGAGTCCAAAATCGATGTGCTGGGGGTGCCCGTAGATGCCATCGATCTCACAGAGGCCGTCTGTCGGATCGGCGGGTGGATAAGGGCGCGAAGGAGCGCTTACGTTTGTGTAACGGGTGTGCACGGTGTAATGGAGTGCCAACGTGATAGGGACCTCCAAGAGGTTCACGCCCGTGCGGACCTTGTTGTGCCGGACGGTATGCCATTAGTTTGGGCAGGGCGATACGCGAATGCTCGCTGGATGGGTCGGGTTTACGGGCCCGACTTGATGTCAATGATCATGGATCGGTCGCAAGAAGAGGGTTGGCGCCATTATCTTTATGGCGGTCGCCCGGGTGTGACCCAGATCCTAAGTCAAGAGCTGCATTCGAAGTTTCCGAGAGCATTGCTCGTCGGCCGCCACTCGCCGCCCTTTCGGACCCTCACCGATGCCGAAGACCAGCAGATCATCGAGGACATCAACCGGTGTTCGCCGGATATCGTCTGGGTGGGGATCAGCACGCCCAAACAGGAGCGGTGGATGGCGCAGCATTTGGAGCGCCTCCGGCCGGCTGTGCTGATCGGTGTCGGGGCTGCTTTCGACTTCCATGCAGGCTTGGTCCAGCAAGCCCCGCGATGGATTCAGCACAGCGGCTTGGAATGGGGCTTTCGACTGGCGCATGAGCCGCGCCGGCTCTGGCGACGGTATCTGCGAAACAACCCGGCCTTCATCCGCAAGATCTTGGTGCAACCACCAGTCCTGCGGGTGCCGTTCGGCGCGCCGTCCGTCACTGATGTCGATGGGGTGATCGTCATCGATTTGCGTCCTCCAAGCCGAATAGAGGCGAGTTGATCTGGCAGCTTTGGGCGGCAGGTCGGCAGGCTCTGTAAAATCCCCTGCCCTCGCAGCGTCGTAGAGTTGCGCCAGCGGCAGCAGTCTCCGCAGGCCGCCCAGTGGGCGCTCCCTCGCCTAGCGCGACCCCCTGATGATTTCGACGAGCCGGTTGAGCCGGGCATGATGCCGGGTCATGCCGGCCGACATCGCCCCGTTCTACGTCATGGAGATGATCCGGGCTGCGGAGCAGCGATCGGCGGCCGGCGGCGACGTGCTTCACCTGGAGGTCGGCCAGCCCTCCACGGGAGCGCCCGCCGCGGTGTTGGCGGCGGCCGAGACGGCGCTGCGCTCCGACCCGCTCGGTTACACGGAGGCCAAGGGGGTCGCACCGCTGCGTCGTCGCCTTGCCGCCCACTATGCCGAGCGGTACGGACCGACGATCGATCCCGAACGCATCATCACCACCCCGGGATCATCGGGAGCGTTCGTGTTGGCCTTCCTGGCCGCGTTCGACCCCGGCGCGCGAGTGGCGGTCAGCGAACCTGGCTACCCCTGCTACCGCAACACGCTGCTGGCTCTCGGGCGAACACCGGTCGCCGTGCCCGTTGGCCCCGAAACCGGCTACAACCTCACGCCGGAGCTATTGGACGCGGCCGGACCGCTCGACGGCGTCATCGTCGCCAGCCCGGCCAATCCCACGGGCACGATCGTCGATCGGCCTGAGCTGGAGCGCCTGGTCGAGTGGTGCCGCCGGCACCGGGTCCGCCTGCTGTCCGATGAGATCTACCACGGCCTCAGCTACGGGAAGCACACCGCCTCGCTGACCGAGCTCGAGCCCGACGCCGTCGTCATCAACAGCTTCTCCAAGTACTGGTCCATGACCGGCTGGCGGCTCGGCTGGCTGGTGCTGCCGGACGATCTGGTGGGCCCGGTCGAGCGGCTGGCCCAGAACCTGGTGATCTGCCCGTCTGCCCTGGCGCAGCGCGTCGCAACAGCCGCCTTTGAGGCCGAGGAAGAGCTGCAGGGCCATGTCCAGCGCTACCGCGCCAATCGCCAGGTCGTGCTGGAAGGCCTGGCAGAGGCCGGCATCGACCGGGTGGCCCCGGCCGACGGCGCCTTCTATGTCTACGCCGAGATCGGGCACCTCACCGACAACAGCCTGGATCTCTGTCGGCGCTGGCTGGCGGACATCGGAGTGGCGGCCACCCCGGGTATCGACTTCGACCCCGTTCGGGGACGCCGCACGGTGCGCTTCTCCTTCGCCGGGGGCACGGCCGACATGGCCGAGGCCATGGGGCGCCTGGCCAACTGGACGGCCACGTTCGGCTGACGCGGGCGCTGACGTGAGCCCGACCACCGAGCCAGGGGCAGCTTCGTACCCACGGGCTACGGTCGCCCCCATGGCGACCCAAGCCCTCCCGCACGTCCTGACCGACGCCGCTCAGGCAATCGCACCTCTGCTCGTCGAGCGGGGCGAGACGATTGCGGTGTCGGAGTCGGCAGCCGGCGGCCTCATATCGGCCGCGCTCCTCAGTGTGCCGGGTGCCTCGCGGTACTACGTCGGGGGCGCGGTGGTGTACACGATGGCCGCTGGCAAGGCCTTCCTCGAGCCGGCCGGACCCCGTCCGTCGGGCATGCGCGGCGCCACCGAGGCCTTTGCCGCCTACGAGGCCGAGAACATCCGGGTCCGGCTCGGCACTACGTGGGGTCTCGGCGAGACCGGCGCCGCCGGTCCGCCCAACCCTTATGGCGACCCGTCCGGGCATGCGTGGGTGGCAGTGAACGGCCCGGTCAAGGCCACGGAGCACATCCTCACCGGTCGGGAAGAGCGCGACGAGAACATGGTGGCCTTCGCAGCAGCAGCCCTGCAGCTGTTGCGTCGGGCCGTGACGGGGGCGGGCAGTTGACTTGACGCCGGAGATCGATACGCCGCCCGCCCCCCGGAAGCTCAGGGGATGAGCGGGGCGCCCTTGCTCGACGCGGTGTTGACCGCGCTCACCACGGCCCGCAGTGATGCAGTGACGATGTTCGGGTTGATGCCGCATCCCCAGAAGCGGGTCTCTTCGCCAGTCTCCACCTCGATGTAGGCCGCAGCCTGGGCATCGGAGCCGCGCTCGACGGCGTGCTCGTGGTAGTCGGCCACCCGCACCAGCACGCCCAGATCGTTGCGCAGGGCGGCGACGAAGGCGTCGATGGGGCCGTTGCCGGCACCGGTGACGGTCTTCTCCTCGCCGGCCCAGCGAACCTTGGCGGTCAGCTCGGTCTTCTCGGTCTGGCCCGTGTCGGCGGTGTAGCGATGGGTGATCAACTCGAGCGGGACGGCCGATTCGACATACCGCGCCTGGAACTCGCGATAGATCTCATAGGACGTGATCTCTTCGGAGGTCTCGTCGGTGATCTGCTGGATGTCATTGGTGAACTCGACCTGCATCCCGCGGGGCAGATCGAGGTGGTATTCGTGCAGCAGTACGAAGCTGACACCACCCTTGCCGGACTGGCTGTTCACCCGGACGACAGCTTCGTAGTCACGCCCGACATGGGCCGGGTCGATGGGCAGATAGGGCACTTCCCACTGCTGGTATTCGGCCTCGAGGGCGCTGAAGCCCTTCTTGATGGCGTCCTGGTGCGAGCCGGAGAAAGCGGTGTACACCAGGTCTCCCACATAGGGGTGGCGGGGGTGTACCGGCAGCTGATTGCAGTACTCGACGATCTTCTTCATCTCGTCGATGTTCGACAGGTCCAGCCGGGGGTCGACGCCCTGGGTGAACAGGTTCAGCGCCAGCGTGCAGATATCGACGTTGCCGGTGCGTTCACCGTTGCCGAACAGAGTCCCCTCCACCCGATCGGCGCCTGCCATGAGGCCGAACTCGGTTGCGGCCACAGCCGTGCCCCGGTCGTTGTGGGGGTGCAGCGACAGGATGACCGACGACCGGTTCTTCACGTGCCGCAGGAACCATTCGATCTGGTCGCCGTAGATGTTGGCGGTCGACATCTCGACGGTGGCCGGCAGGTTCAGGATGATCGGGTGGTCGTCATCCGGCTCGTAGACGTCCAGCACCGCTTCGCAGATCTCCTGGGCGAAGTCCAGCTCGGTGCGGGTGAACGACTCGGGGCTGTACTCCCAGACGATCTCGGTGTCGATGAGCTGGGCGGCCAGCTTGCGGCACAGCTCGGCGCCCCGCGCCGCGATGTCGACGATGCCCGGCTTGTCCAGGCCGAAGACCACCCGGCGCTGCAGCGTGGACGTCGAGTTGTAGAGGTGCACAATGGCCCGGCGGGCGCCCTGAATGGCTTCGTAGGTGCGCTCGATCAGCTCGGGTCGAGCCTGTGTCAGCACCTGAATGGTGACGTCATCGGGGATGCGCTCGTCTTCGATCAGGTGGCGTACGAAGTCGAAGTCGGTCTGCGAAGCGGCCGGGAAACCGACCTCGATCTCCTTGAACCCGGCGGCTACCACCAGGTCCCACATGCGCTGCTTGCGCTCACCGTTCATGGGGTTGATCAGCGCCTGGTTGCCGTCGCGCAGATCGAC
>JAXDQG010000774.1:0-4010 GCA_034667945.1 Acidimicrobiia bacterium
ACGACTCCATGGTCAGCCCACCATGCCGCGCGCAAACCCGCTCAAATGAGCTTGGGCATCACCCGCTCCGTGAACATCTCGAAGGTCGAATGGCTCAACGGCGCGCACATCAGGTAGTCGAGCGAAATCCCCTCCCGCAGCTCCGCGATCTGATCTGTCACTTCTTCGGGCGTGCCCCAGATCACCACGTCGTCCACATATCGCTGCACCGGATCGACCTGATGTCCCGGTGGCCCCGCCTCCGTCACGGTGGGTGACACGATCGCCTGCCGCCCCGGGTTGGCGTAGGCCGCCACGATCCACGAAGCCCCTCGCCGCGCGACGTCTTCCGCCTCGGCCCGCGTCGGCGCCACCGCCAGCAGCCGAGCCATCGGGATCTGCCGGCCCTCCATCGAGTGACCCGCTGCTACCAGGGTGTCCTCGTACAGCTGACGCTTCCGACCGATCTCCCGGTGGGAGGCATGGGGGTCCATCATGATCGTGTACCCCTGCTTGGCCGACCACTCCACGGCCTCCGGCGACCCCGCAGCCAGCCACATTGGCGGGTGCGGCTGCTGAAGCGGCTTGGGCAGGACCTCCACGTTGTCGAACTGCCAGTGCTCGCCCTGATACGTCAACCGGCCGTCCGTCCAGGCCCGCTGCACGATGTCGACGTGCTCTCGGAAGCGCGGATAGCTGTCCTCCGGCGTCACACCAAAGACCCGGTACTCGGTCGGGTCGAATCCCCGACCAGCCCCCCAGTTCACCCGCCCGCCCGAGAGGACGTCGAGCAGCGCCACCTCCTCGGCAATTCGCAGCGGGTGGTAGAAAGCCGCCAGCGTGATGGCCATGCCGATGCGGAGATTGCTGGTCCGGTCGGCCACGTGCATGCCCATGAGGTGCACGGATGGGCAGACCGAGAACGAGTTGAAGTGATGTTCCGCCAGCCAGACGGCGTCGTAGCCGGTGCGGTCCATCACGTCGATCCGCTGGAGCGCCCGCTCGTAGACCGTGTTGAGCGGCACGCGCCGCTCGGGCCACGAGAAGAACTGCAGAACACCCACCTTCATGGAGCCACCCCCTGCGGCGAGGGTACCTCAGCGGGAGTTGTTCAGATCTTCCTTCCACGTGCGGAAACGGGTGTGCGGCCCGTTCGGCCCGTCTCCCTCCCCGGTTCCATCGGGGCGCTGGTGGAAGGTGAATCGGCGCGCGAGATCGCCGAGGTCGAGCGCCATCCAGCGGGACTCGGCCCGAGCGGTTCCAGTACCGGCCCGCCATACCAGGAACGGCCCGATCTGCCGTAGGTACAGCACCGTGGGCTCGCCGAAGTCCTCGCCGAGCGTGAGCAGGTCCGGCGGCGCTTCAGACCAGGCCTCGGCCGGGATGTTGCGGTCGGCCGGCGGCGTGATCGGCAGTTGGTGGGTCTCGATCGGGCTGAGGTCGAGCGGCCGTTGATGGCGCGGGCTCACCATCCTCGATCGATCCACTCCTGCAGGTGGGGGATCTCGCGGCCGACCGTCGTATCGACACCATGGCCGGGCATGACGATGGTCTCTCGGCCCAACGGCGAGTACAGCCGCTCTTCGATGGACTTGATGATCTGCTGGAAGCTGCCGCCCTTGTAGGCGGTGGCTCCCGGGCCACCCGGGAAGAGCGTGTCGCCCGAGAACAGCACCGGCGAACCTTCGAGCTGAAAGCACATCGAGCCGGCCGTGTGCCCCGGCGTGTGGATGGTGCGCAGGCGAAGCCGGCCCACCGGGATGACCGAGTCGTCTTCGAGGATGAAGTCGTACGACGGCAGCATCGAGGCGTCATCCGCAGTCACGCCCACCTCGTAGCCCGCCGCACGCACGGCCGGCACTGCCTGGATGTGATCGAAGTGCCCGTGGGTCTCGAGCACCTTGCCGACCTTGAGCTCTCGGCAGAGGTCGAGCAGCATTTCGTGCTCGTTGGCCGCGTCGAGAAGCACGGCCTCACCCGTCTGCTTGCAACGGAGGACGAAGACGTTGTTGGCGTAGGGCCCGACGACGACCTTGTGGATGACCGCCTGGTTGTCCTCGTAGTGCAGGTGCTTCGGCGCGGCGAGCGGCATGCGGTCAGCGTAGTCCCGGCCCGGTTGTGCGGTTCACGGTGCCAGGGGCATGGGCGGTTTACGCTGCCACGGGCGACACCACGTCGAAGCCGAGGGCCGCGGCGGCGGGGATCTGGCGGCGATCGAAGGTGAGAAAGCGCACCGGCGCGGGAACACGCTGGGCAGCGGCCAAATGGATGGCGTCGATCGTGCGCAGGCCGTACTCGGTGCCGATCTCCACCGCCCGGGCGAGGCAGCGATCATCGACCGGCACGACCCAGAACGTCTCCCACTCGTCCCGCGCCATCTGCCACAGCTCGTCCTGTTGGCCGGCGTGAACCGCCATCTGCCGCAGTGCCAACAGCACCTCGGTGCGGGCGAGGGCCGAAGCGCTCCAATTCGACGCGCTCTCCATGGTGGCCATGACCAGATCGCGTCCTGGCGCGTGCACATAGCGCCGTAGGAGGGCGGACGTGTCGACGAACAAGGTTGCCTCGGTGGAGTTGGTGCGGGGCGAAGGCGTGTTCATCGGCCCCGCAGATCATCGAGGACACGGTCGAGACGGACGTCCACCGGCGGATTGGCCGCCGCCGGCGCCGTTGTCGGCCGAGCTCGGCGTGGCGAGTTGACCAGACCGGCCGCAGCCAGGTCGTGCAGTGTCACGCCGGAGGCGTCGGGTTCGAGCGGACCGAGTTGGGCCACCGCAACGCCGTCCACGGTGACGACGATGCGTTCGCCGCTGGACGCCCGCCGGAGCACCGCGGCCACCTGGTTCCGCAGCTCACGGACGCCGACGAAATCCATGGCGTGTAACCGTAGCACAGGTGTACACAGCTCAACTGGCAGAGGTCGGAGAGGGGTCCATAGGGTGCCCGACATGAATTTCGCTTTCAGCGAGGAGCAGGAAGAGCTCCGCAAGGTCGTTCGTCAGTTCCTGGACGCTCGGTCGCCTGAGGCCGAGGTCCGCCGCCTGATGGATACGACCGAGGGCTACGACACCGAGGTCTGGAAGCAGATGGGCGACCAGATGGGGCTGCAGGGCCTGATCGTGCCCGAGGAGTACGGCGGGTCGGGCTACGGCTACGTCGAGCTGACCGTCGTTCTGGAGGAGATGGGTCGCGCCCTGCTGTGCGCCCCCTTCTTCTCGACCGTTGCCCTGGCCGCCAACACGCTGCTGCAGGCCGCCAGCGACGATGCCAAGCGCACGTATCTGCCGGGTATCGCCTCCGGCGCCACCATCGCCACCGTTGCCTTCACCGAAGAGAACGGCAAGTGGGACGAGAGCGGCGTCACGCTCACCGCCGACGCCTCCGGCAAGCTCAACGGCACCAAGTCGTTCGTGCTGGACGGCCACACCGCTTCGCTCGTCCTCGTGCTGGCTCGCAAGGCCGACGGCAGCCTCGGGCTGTATGCGGTGCCCGGTGATGCGGCCGGTCTCACCCGGACCGCGCTGTCCACCATGGATCAGACCCGCAAGCAGGCCAAGCTCGAGTTCAACGGCGTGCAGGGCGAGGAGATCGGCAAGCCAGGGTTCGGTTGGGGCGACTTCTCCCGCGTGCTCGACCTCGCGGCTGTGGCCCTCGCGGCCGAGCAGGTCGGCGGCGCGCAGAAGTGCCTCGACATGGCCGTCGAGTACGCCAAGGTGCGCGTGCAGTTCGGTCGGCCGATCGGCTCGTTCCAGGCGATCAAGCACAAGTGCGCCGACATGCTGCTCGAGGTCGAATCGTCCAAGTCGGCCGCGTACTACGCCGGCTGGTGCGCCGCCGAGCTGAACGATGAGCTGCCGTCGGTTGCGTCGCTGGCGAAGGCCTATTGCTCCGAGGCCTACTTCCACTCGGCCGCCGAGAACATCCAGATCCACGGCGGTATCGGCTTCACCTGGGAGCACCCCGCCCACCTGTACTTCAAGCGGGCCAAGTCGTCCGAGCTGCTGTTCGGCGACCCCACCTACCATCGCGAG
>JAXDQG010000775.1:0-3297 GCA_034667945.1 Acidimicrobiia bacterium
CGTACGGTAGCGACCATGCGGGTGGTCGCCGGAACGGCCAAGGGTCGACGCTTGGCCGTTCCGCGGGGCGATCTGGTGCGGCCGACAACCGATCGGGTACGCGAGAGCATGTTCAACGCGCTGACGAGCCTCGGGGTCGTGGAAGGCGCCCGCGTGCTCGACCTGTTCGCGGGCACCGGTGCGCTCGGCATCGAAGCCCTGTCGCGCGGCGCCCAGACCGGCACCTTCGTGGATAGCGATCGTCGGTCCGTCTCGCTCGTCAGGGACAATCTGGCGGCCACCGGGCTGGCCGAGCGGGCAGTTGTCGTGCAAGCCGACGCCCTCCAGTGGTTGCAGAGCTCGGCCGGTCTCCCGTCGCCCGGCGCCCAGTTCGACCTGGCCTTGCTCGACCCGCCGTACCGCTTCGACCGTTGGCCCGAGCTGCTCGACCACCTGCCGGCCACGTGGGCCGTCGTCGAGTCAGACCGCGAGCTGCCCGAGCTCTCCAGCTGGCGATTGGTGCGCGCGAAGAAGTACGGATCTACCGTGATGACCTTCCTGCGGCACACCCGTGCCGACGAAGACCCGGAAGAGGCTTGACGTGCCGACCGCTCTCGTCCCCGGATCCTTTGACCCCATCCACGTGGGCCACGTCGACGTGATCGCGTCGGCCGCCCGTCTCTTCGACCGTGTGGTCGTGGCCGCTGTCGGCAACCCCCAGAAAGGCGCCGGCGGGCTCTTCGACCTGGCCGAGCGTGAGCAACTCATCGCCGCCTCGGTAGCCCACCTGCCCAATGTCGAAGCGGCCAGCTGGTCCGGCCTGGTGGTCGACCTGGCCCGCAAGCTGTCGGCACCGGTCATCGTGAAAGGTCTCCGAGGTGTCACCGACTTCGAGTACGAGGTGCAGATGGCGCAGACCAATCAGCACCTGACCGGCGTGGTGACGATGTTCCTTCCTACCGCTCCCCAGCACGGGTACCTGGCCTCCCGCTTCATCAGGGAGATAGCCCGTATGGGAGGTACTGTTGACGACATGGTCCCGCCACCGGTTGCCGCTCGCATGCAGGAGCTCTTCCGGTCGTGACCGTCCCCCCGCCAGCTCCGCCCACCCTAACCGTGTACGCGCGCGCGTCCGTGCCGGGCGCGCTCGCTCGGGTCCGCTTTGAGGACCGGGCTGCCAGCGAGGTGCGCGCCCGATGAACGATGACGATTTCTTCGAGGCGGACCAGGAAGACCTCGCCGACCTCGAGCAGCCGCCGTCCACCAAGACAGAGCTGCTGCTCCGCCGCCTGCTGGACGTCGTCGCCGGCGCTCGCCCCGTACCACTCTCCACCTCCGCCATGATCAACAAGGACGAGGTGATCGTCCTCGTGGAGGAGGCCTTGGCCGCCTTCCCGCGAGAGGTCACCGAATCGCGCTGGTTGCTGAAAGAGCGCGATGCCTACCTCAAGAAGGCAACATCCGAGGCGGAGGACATCCTTGCGGCCGCCAAGGCCCGAGCCGCTCGGATGATCGAGCGGTCCGAGTTGGTGCGAGCGGCCGAGCACAAAGCCCGCCAGATCGTCGGCAACGCCGAGGGCGAGGCGCGCCGAATGCGGCTGGAGGTCGAGGACTACTGCGATCAGAAGCTCGGCAGCTTCGAGATCGTGCTCGAGCGAACCATGCGCCTCGTTGCTGCCGGCCGCGAGAAGTTGCAGCTCAACTCCGGCCAGGAGCTGGCCAACGGCCACGGCCTTGACCCTCAGAGCAGCGCCGAGGAGGTTGCGGCAGCGGCCAACAGCGGCATGTTCGACCAGGATCGGACGTGAGCCGAGGCGCCCGTGCTCGTCCGCTGCTCGTTCCGGTCACCACCATCCTCCGGCGGCCGGGCGTACGGCATCCGCTTCAGCGCCAGGTCGTGCTGGGCGAGCTGCGGGTGGGTGAGACCTATGTGCCCGCTGAGACGCCAATCCAGTTGGACCTCGTGCTCGAGGCCATCAACGACGGGATCACGGTCAGCGGTTCGGTGAGGGCGCGCTACCGGGCCGAGTGCCGCCGCTGCCTGCAGCCCATGACGGACGAGCTCGAAGCCGACGTGCTCGAGATCTTTGAACGGCGGCCGGTGGAGGGCGAGACGTACCCCCTCGAGGGTGCGGTGATCGACCTCGAGCAACTGGCTCGCGACACCGTCGTGTTGGCGCTTCCCCTTGCCCCATTGTGCGCCGACGATTGTGCCGGCCCCGCTCCCGACCTGTATCCCGCCCTGGTCGAGCACGACCGCGGGCCCCATGATGCCGCAGCCGGGATGCAAGCCGCGCCAACGAGTGCCAGTGAAGGCGTAGGCGAACCGCCGGACGGCGGCGAGGAGAACCCGCCGGTCGACCCCCGGTGGGCCCCGCTCCGCCAGCTCAAGCTCGACTGATTGCCCTGTCCCGGGGGCCGGCGATGCACCCGCCGACCGACCGCACCGAGCAAAGATGCCACCGCGTGCCGGGACGCGTACCCTGAGCGGCGCATGTCCGGGGCCGGCCCGGCGCACACCCTTGCCGGCCTGCGGATGAACGGGGGAGGACCAGCATGACGACGACCGACCCGGCCGCGTCCCCGGTGGGGCGCGCTCTGCCGCCCCCATCGGGCATGAGCGTGGCGCTGGCCTCCTTGCGGGTGCGGCACTACCCGGTGTTGTGGGCGTCCGGCGGCATTTGGAACATCACCCGCTGGATGACGATCTTCCTCGGGTCGTACCTCGTCGACCAACTGACCGACTCCCCGCTGTTGGTCCAATTGGTGGGCACGTCGTTCTTCCTGCCGATGTTCGTCGGAGGCCTGGCGGCCGGCGTCATCGCCGACCGCTTCGATCGTCGGCGCACCGTGGTACGTCAGCTGACCGTCTTGGTCCCGGTGGCGGCGGCCATGTCGCTCGTGGTCCTCACCGGCCATGTGCACGTCTGGATGGTCTACGCCTTTGTCCTGGCGGTCGGCGTCGGTCAGGTCGTGGACATGACGAATCGTCGCGCCTTGGTGCACGACATCGTCGGTGACCGCCTGCTGGGCAACGCCATGGCGCTCGAGGCGCTGTCCATGGCCGCCGGCAACATGCTTGGAGCCCTCACCGGTGGCGCGGTGATCGGCCTGTTGGGCGAGGGCCAGGCCTACGGACTCGTCGCGGTCTTCTACGTGGTCTGCCTGACCATGATGAGCCGCGTGCCGTCGGCTCCGGCCCTCGTCACGCGGGTGGAGCGGCCCCAACTGCGTGAGGATCTCTCCGCTGCTGTGCGGGCGCTGCCCTCCAATCGCCCGCTCGTCAGCCTGCTCGGCGTCACCTTCCTCGTGAACCTT
>JAXDQG010000776.1:0-2657 GCA_034667945.1 Acidimicrobiia bacterium
CGGCGGCACCGCGGTTGCCGTGTTCGCCGCCCCCGAGGGCGAGAAGCTGACCAGCTTCCGTTCCGGCGTCGAGTCGGCGCTGGCCCGGGTGGGGAAGATCGGTCACGTCGCGACCGTGAGCGACCCCTTCGCAACGAGCCGGGTCTCTGCCGACGGGCGAGTCGGGTACGCCGAGATCACCTTGGACGTGCCGTCGACCGAGCTTGGACGCCCTGGGGCGGCGGCACTGGCCGAGGCTCTCAAGCCGGCTCACGACAACGGCTTGACGGCCGAGCTCGGCGGCGAGGCCGCGGCCCTCAACGGCAAGAAGTCCTCGGGGGCCGAGGGGATCGGAATTCTCGCCGCGCTCGTCATCCTCGTCATCGCCTTTGGCACGCTCGTAGCCGCCTTCGTACCCATCGTTCTCGCCCTGGTCGCCGTCGCTGTCGGCGTCAGCAGCATCGCGCTGCTGGCAGGTGCTCTGGACATCTCCACCGCAGCGCCCACGTTCGGCGCGTTGATCGGGCTGGGAGTCGGCATCGACTACTCCCTGTTCATCGTCTCCCGCTACCGAGAGAACCGCGCCGCAGGGCTGGTCAACGCGCAGGCGCTGTCCGGCGCCATGGGCTCGTCCGGCACGGCCGTCTTCTTCGCCGGCGGGACTGTCATCGTCTCGATGTCCGCTCTGGCGCTGACGGGAGTGGGCTTCCTGACCTCCATCGGGCTCGCGACCTCGCTCGTCGTGCTCTTCGCCATGGCCACCGCGCTGACGCTGCTGCCGGCGCTGCTGTCGCTGCTCGGTGCCCGCATCGACGCGGGCCGGGTCGTCGGCCGGCGCCGCATCGCCAAGCCGGTCGAGGCGAGCGTGTGGTGGCGGCTGGCCCATCGGATCGCCGCCCGGCCGTGGCCGTACCTGGTCGGCGCGTCGCTGCTTCTCGTGCTCCTGGCTGCACCTGCCCTGTCCTTGAAGACCGGCTGGCCGAACGCCGGCGACAACCCGACCAGCGCGACCGAACGTCGGGCGTACGACCTGGTGGCCGACGGCTTCGGACCCGGCTTCAACGCGCCCCTGCTCGTTGTCGCCGACCTGCACAGCACCGGGCTGGCCGCCGCCGACATCCCCGCGGTCGCCCAGCGCCTCGCCGCCGACCCGGGCGTCGCCGAGGTCGGCGTGCCGCAGGTCAGCCCGGAGGGCGACACCGTCGTGCTGACCACCGTCCCCACCACCGGGCCGGCCGACCCGGTCACCGCCCGGACCCTCGAGCGGATCCGGGCCATCACCCCGCAGGGGGTGTACGTGACCGGCCCGACCGCGGTGACCCTCGACCTGGACAAGCAGCTCAGCGACACCCTGCCGCTGTTCATCGGCGGGATCCTGCTCGCCTCGTTCCTGCTGCTGATGATCGTGTTCCGGTCGGTCCTGGTCCCGCTCAAGGCAGCCGTGATGAACCTGCTGTCCATCGGCGGTGCCTACGGCGTCGTGGTCGCTGTGTTCCAGTGGGGTTGGCTCGGCGGGCTGTTCGGGCTCGACCGGACCTTCCTCATCGCCTCACCGTTCCCGCTGATCTTCTTCGCGGTTCTGTTCGGCCTGTCGATGGACTATGAGGTGTTCCTCGTCTCCCGCATCCGGGAGGCCTACATCGCGACTGGGGACACCACCGAGTCCGTCGCCCGCGGCCTGGCAGCCACCGGACGGGTCATCACGTCGGGCGCGCTCATCATGGTGGTCGTCTTCCTCGGCTTCGTCACCGATCCCTCGCCGTTCGTGCAGATGATCGGACTGGGGCTGGCCGCGGCGATCGCGATCGACGCCACCGTCGTACGCATGATTCTCGTGCCGGCGACGATGACGCTCATGGGAAAGGCCAACTGGTGGCTGCCCGGATGGCTCGACCGGCTGCTGCCGCACATCAGCCTCGAGAGCGACGCGGTAGTGCACCAGTCCAGTCCAGTGCCGGTGTCCGTGCCGGCGCAGAGCGACGGGGCCGAGCTCACCGTCGTCTGAGTTCGATAGTTAGCCAGATGAGATCGTGCTAGATGAGATCCGGCTAGCGCATCTGGTTCATGATCGTGAGTGGGATCCGGCCCGAAACAGGCCGGATCCCACTCACGATCACGGGCAACCAACCCCTCGGTCAGCTTGCGGGGAACCAGCCCTGCTTGGGGTGCGCAGCCTCGCTGCGCGCGTCGCTCGTGTCGGTCCCGAGGAACGGTGCTGCGATGCATGTGGCGAGTAGGACGAGGAACAGAACGGCGATCATCTCGACCTCCTGGTTCGAGGGCCGGGCTTGTCCCGACACCTATAAGTGTGCATCGACAACTGTTCAACGTCTAGCGATGGTTCTTGCATAACACTTCATTAATATTGAAGAATGCAGAGATGCTGACGAACCGGTTGCTGGCCGTCCATCAAGCGGTGGTGCGCGAGGGCTCGATCACCGGGGCGGCCGCGATCCTCGGCTACACGGTCTCCGCAGTGAGCGAGCAAGTGCGGCGCCTGGAGGCGGAGGCAGGGTCCGCGCTGTTCGAGAAGGTGGGAAGGGGGGTGCGCCCCACCGCAGCCGGCTTGCTGCTCGCCGACCACGCCGACCGCATCCTCGGAGCGGTCGACGACGCCGAGACCGCGCTCTCCGACCTCCGCGCGGGCCGCACCGGTCGGCTGCGGCTGGTCTCCTTCC
>JAXDQG010000777.1:0-3176 GCA_034667945.1 Acidimicrobiia bacterium
AAGCGGGAATGGTGATACACCATCGGCGGCTGAAGGAGCCCCGCTGGCAGTTGAGCCTGGCCATCAACGCGCTCGGTGCGGTGACCACCGGCATTGTGGCTCTGGTGGTTGTCGTCTCGAAGTTCACCGAGGGAGCTTGGATTCCGGCGGCCATCATCCCCTTGCTCGTCTTGTTGTTCAAAGGGATCAACAGTCATTACAGCGGTCTCGGCCAGGCGCTCGCAGTGACGCCGGCGGAGGTGAGGCCTACCAACGTTCGTCACACGATGGTTGTGCTGGTTGGCACTATCCATAAAGGGGTCATCCAGGCCTTGCAATATGCACAGTCGCTCCGTCCCGATCACATCACGGCGGTCCATGTTGCGTCCTCGGAAGAGGAGCAAGAGGAGATGCACCGACGCTGGGAGGAGTTCGGCTTCAACGTACCGCTGGAGATCGTGATGTCGCCGTATCGTGATATCAACGGCGCGATCATGCGGTATCTCGAGGAGCTCGACGAGCGCTGGAGCAATGACCGCATCACGGTGGTGATTCCGGAGTTCGTCGTACGACGCTGGTGGGAGCATCTGCTGCACAACCAGTCGGCCCTGTTCCTCAAGGGTCGCCTGCTGTTCCGTCGCAACGTGGCAGTGCTTTCGTTGCCCTACCACCTCGACTGAGCCCTACCACTCTGCACTGGGCCCTACCACTCTGCACTGGGCGCTACCACCTCGCCTGAGCGCTACCACCTCGCCTGAGCCCTACGACCTGACTGAGCCACACCACCGCGACCGATCTTCGCCGCTGGAACGGCCTCGTCCCCTGGCCAGCGAGCGGTCAACCGGTCACCGCTGCTTCACTGCGTCGTCGAAAAGGTTTCGCTTGTCCGGGTCGCTCGTCCGGCAGGTCCGCCGGGCTAGGGTCCGCCGACATGGAGTTGCGCGATCGAGTGGCCGTCGTGACCGGGGGAGGTAGCGGTATCGGCGAGGCGCTGTGCCGACGCTTCGTGGCAGAGGGTGCCCGCTTCGTCGTGGTTGTCGACCGCAACGGCGCCGAGGCGCAGCGTGTGGCCGCCGATCTGGGCGAGCGGGCCGAGGCGGCCGAGCTCGACGTGGCCGACGAGGCCGCCACCAAAGCGCTGGTCGAAGGGGTCCTGGAGCGTCACGGCCCCATCGATCTCTTCGTCGCCAACGCCGGCTACGGCCAGCGGGGCGGCCTCGAGCTCCCCAACGAGGACTTCGAGCGCATGTGGCAGGTCCACGTGATGGCGCACATCTATGGCGCCCGCGCCGTGCTCCCCGGGATGATCGCCCGGGGCGAGGGGTACATCCTGACCACCGCTTCGGCTGCCGGCCTGCTCACGCAGATGGACTCGGTGATCTACGCCATCACCAAGCATGGGGCGGTGGCGCTGGCGGAGTGGTTGGCGATCAACCATCACCATCAGGGCGTCCGGGTGTCGGTGCTCTGTCCGCAGGCGGTGCGCACCAACATCCTGGGCGATCGCGGCGCCGGTGCCCGCGGCAACGAGGGGCCCCGCCAAGCCTCCGGCGACGGCGTGCTCGAACCCGAAGAGCTGGCTGAGACGGTCATCCAAGCGTTGGCCGAGGAGCGGTTCCACGTGCTGCCGCACGCGGAGGTGGCCACCTATAACCGGCGGAAGGCAGACGATGTCGACCGCTGGTTGGCGGGCATGCGTCGCTTCCAGGAGCGTCTGTTCGGCGATCGTCCACGCCCCGGAGATTGGCTCGTACGTGAAGGACGCTGACGACTTGTCATTAGGAGCCCGCGCCCGTTTTGGACCGGGGCACTGCACAAAACCTAGATTGTGCCGTCCTTTGTCCATCCACGGACGCTGAACGACGGAGCAAGCAATGCTGCATGTTCTGGCTGCCGAAGGCGGCTACCAGGATTTCCAACTCCACGGTGGGGAGTGGTTCATCCTTGTAGCCTCGGCGCTCACCGCCCTCTTGGCCCTTGCCGTTGGCTTCGTGCTCGTAAAGGGCGTGTTGGCCTACGATCAGGGCACACCGAAGATGATCGAGATCGCCAAAGCGATCCAGGTCGGGGCCTTGGCCTATCTGAAGCGCCAATTCAAGACGATCGCCATCATCTTGATACCCCTGGCGGTGGTCGTCTTCCTGACGTCGGTCAAGGTGGTGAAGCCCGACGGCAGCACAGCCCTCTCCCAGGGGGCGTCCGGCCTGTTCCGGACGTTGGCCTTCATCGCCGGGTGCGTCATGTCCGGCCTCACCGGCTTCATCGGGATGCGGCTGGCCACGCAGGGCAATGTGCGCACGGCAGCGGCTGCCAAGACCGGATCCATGGCCAAGGCCTTGAAGGTCGCCTTCCGGACCGGCGGCGTGGCCGGCATGTTCACGGTCGGTCTCGGCCTGCTCGGCGCCACCGTCATCATCATGCTGTTCCAGAACACGTCGTCGGCGATCCTCATCGGTTTCGGCTTCGGCGGCTCGCTGCTGGCCCTCTTTCTTCGGGTCGGTGGCGGCATCTTCACCAAGGCCGCCGATGTGGGCGCCGACCTCGTCGGCAAGGTCGAGGCCGGCATCCCCGAGGACGATCCCCGCAACCCGGCCACCATCGCAGACAACGTTGGCGACAACGTGGGCGACTGCGCCGGCATGGCGGCTGACCTCTTCGAGTCCTACGAGGTGACGCTGGTCGCCTCGATCATCCTCGGTGTGGCGGCCTTCAACTCGATCGGCGCCAACCCGGCGCTGGGTCTCGTCTTCCCCGTGGCCGCCCGGGCCATCGGTGTGCTGGCCTCCATCGTCGGCGTTTTCGCCGTGTCGGCCCGAGAGGGCGAGACCAACGCCCTCAAGCCCATCAACCGGGGGTTCCTCACCGCCGGCATCCTGACGGTGATCGGCACCCTGCTGGTGGCCTTGATCTACGTGGGCAACGACAAGGCCAACGCCGGTTGGAAGTGCTTCGGCGCCGTGGTCATCGGTCTCGTCCTTGCCCAGGTGGTCAGCCGTCTGACCGAGTATTTCACCGGCACCGAGTACGGCCCCGTGAAGGAGATCGCCGAGTCGGCCCGCACCGGCCCTGCCACCGTGGTGCTCTCCGGTACGTCGTCCGGCCTCGAGTCCTCGGTGTACGCAGTGATCGCCATTGCAATAGCTCTCGGAGTCGCCCTGGCCATGGGCGGCGGCAACCTGCAGTTCTCGCTGTACCTC
>JAXDQG010000778.1:0-7953 GCA_034667945.1 Acidimicrobiia bacterium
CAAACGCCGCAGACGGCCCCTATTGCACCCACCACGGCCACTCCGACTGAAGTTACGGCACCGGCTCGGGCGGAGTTATCGCATACCGGCGGCAGTGGTCAGTGAAGCAAGAGACCGGCATCTCACTGCTTGCACCGAAGCCACCTCGACTTCTCGATAGTCAGGGTGCTTCCACGTTCGTTAGCCGTACGGCGATAGCATCCCGATTATGACCAACAACGCTACAGACGCAGTAGCACCCGAGACCGCCGTCCGGATGTATCTCACCTATTTGCAGGACCCGGAAAGCTTGGTCGACAATGACGAGCTCGCCAGCCTTGAGAAGGAGGTGGCGGCGGCTCACGACCCGATCGAGCGGCTGATAGCAATGGCGGCATTGCACCGGGCCAGGCAAGCCGATCCGTCCGCCATCATCGACGGCTTCACCAGAAACGCCCGCGCCTGGGCCGAGGCGGAAGGCGTGCCGGAGTCCGCCTTCCGGGAGATGGGCGTTCCGGATGACGTCCTCCGGGCGGCCCGGTTCGGCAAGGGGGGTGCCGGACGTGGCAAGTCTGGCGCTACCCGCCGCCCGAAGATGGGCGCCGCCCAACTCAAGGAAGCGATCGTCGCGCTTGACGGGCCGTTCACCATCCGGGACGTATCGGAGCGCATCGGCGGCAGCCCCATCACGGTCAAAGCGACTCTCGCGGCATTAGAAAGGGAGGGCAAGATACGGACCGCTGGCGAGAAGGCCGGTAGCCGGGGGCGGGCGGCGAAAACGTGGACGATCGCGTAGAAGACCGGCCCGATCTCCCAGCGATACTTCGCCAGACTGGTTCCGCCGCACTTGGGTTCATGACCGCTGCGAAGCAATAGCGCAGGCACGGGCCGAGCAGCCACGACCGCTCTGGCGGGGCTCGAGGCGAGGATCCACGGTTCCGGCCGCCCCTCGATGCCCTCGAAGAACGGCACGTCCCCGAACGGCCAGTCGTCTGCGAAGCCGTCGAACGAGTGCAGCAACTCAACGATCTTGCTTTCGTAACGCTCCTCCGCTTGATGTGCCGAGCGGGAGTGCTCGACGCGAAGTCAATCCGCGGCCCCGACGTGGCCCGGCCGACACCCAGGTCGATGCGACCGAGAAACATGGCATTAACCTGAAGGAACGTCTCGCGACCCGATATGGGCTGCGGTGCTTCAGCAGGCCCCCCGAGCCGATACGCAGGGTGCTCGTCCTCGAGCGCGACAGCGGCTAATGCCACCTCCGGCAAGGTGACGGCATTCGTTGGCGCGCCATGCAGTTGCGTCAGTGATGTGTCGAGCCGGCGGGGTCGACGGCACAGAGATCAAGCGCGACGATGTTGGCCTAGCCTGGCCTCCGGGCGGCTCATGTCCTGGTGCCACACGCAGGCAGTCTGGCGAGGGGTGACTGGAGGGGCCGTGCCGCTTGACCCGCAAGTTCAAGAAGTGCTGAAGCAGCTGAAGGATGGAGGCTTCCCGGGGATACCGAGGGGACTCCCGAGGAGTGCCGCCAACGGATCACCGCGCTGACCGAGGCCAGCGGACCGGGCGAGGACGTAGCCGAAGTCCGGGACCTAACCATCTCCACACCCGACGCTCCCATCCCGGCCCGGGTCTACGTGCCGCAGGGCGAAAAGCCGCTGCCGGTCGTCGTCTACTTCCACGGCGGCGGCTGGGTGATCGGCAGCATCGAAACCCACGACGCCCCGTGCCGAGAGCTGGCCAACCGGTCCGGCGCCATCGTTGTCAGCGTCGAGTACCGCATGGCCCCCGAGCATCCCTTCCCCGCCGCCCCGGAGGACTGCTACGCCGCTACCGCCTGGGTGGCCGACCACGCCGCGGAGTTCGGCGGCGACCCAGCCCGCCTGGCCGTGGCGGGCGACTCCGCAGGAGGCAACCTGGCCGCCGTGGTCGCCCTCATGACCCGCGAGCGGAACGGTCCGCCGTTGCGTTTCCAGCTCCTCATCTACCCGGCCGTCGACGCCCGCATGGGCTACGCCTCCATCGACGAGAACAGCACCGGCTACTTCCTCACCAAGGCCGACATGCACTGGTTCTACGGCCACTACGGCGCCGATCCGAGCGACTGGCGGGCTTCGCCGCTGCTGGCCCCCGACCACTCAGGGCTGCCTCCGGCCCTGGTGCTCACCGCCGAGTACGACCCCTTGCGGGACGAGGGCGAGGCGTACGCCCGAAAGTTGCAGGAGGCCGGCGTGCCCGTCACCCTGCGCCGCTACGACGGTCAGATCCACGGCTTCACCATCATGACCGCAGCCGTCGACCGAGCCTGCGAAGCAGTCAACCAAGCAGCGGCCGACCTGCGCCAAGCCCTCGTCACTCCGCTGACCGCCAGATAATTCCGACCCCCTCTCGACGCCACGATGGACGTGTTCGACGGCGCCGCCTTCTTCAAGCGTCATCTGGCGTAGGGGCGATCCACCACGTCAGCTCTCTCGCGGGCGAGTTGGATCTGGTGCCGGGCATAGCGCACGGCTTCCGCCGGAGCCATGGCCGCGCCGGCGGCGGCGCAGCGCTCGAAGACCGTATCGCTGAGCGCCGCACGGACGCGGTTGACATCAAAGCCCCGCATGGTCGTAGGGAACTGGGCCGCAGTGCCGTAGCCGATCGGGGCTACGGCGAGGCCCGCGTCGAAGACGACCTGCGCGACCTCGGCGTGCGTTACGTCGCGGTGCCCCGCAAAGGCCGGACCAACGCCGAACGTCGTCAAGTCGAACGGCGACGAGCGTTCCGCAAGATGGTCCGCTGGCGGACCGGCTGCGAAGGCCGCATCAGTTGCGTCAAACGGGACTTCGGGATGAACCGAACACGCATGGACGGCCTCGCCGGCGCCCGGACCTGGTGCGGACACGGGATCTTCGCCCAGAACCTCATCAAGATCAGCGGGCTGATCACCTAACAACCAGCCCGGCAGACCAAGCGAACCGACCAGAACCAGCAAACCTCGCGTCAGCGCGACGGATCAGACGCCCTCCCAGACCGCAACCCCCCACCGACTTCTTCAGGTCCAAGTAGCTAGGGCAGGCTCGACGGGATGAGCATCGTCGCCAGACGGCAGGGGTGGCCGTCGAGGTTGGCGCCGGTGCGTACGTCGAAGCGGTAGCCGTGCCAGGGGCATTGGATGACGCCATCGACCACGGGGGCGGTATCGAGGGGTCCGAGGAGGTGGGGGCAGCGGGCCCTGAAGGCGCAGCGGTGGCCGTCGAGTTCCACGACCCGCACCGGCCCCGCACTACGCCCGACCAGGGCGGTCTCGCGACTGACCATCATGGCCTCGTCCTCGTCGTAGAGCCGCGTATAGAGGCGGGCATAGGCTGCGCCGAGGCGGTCCGAACTCTGCGGGCTCACGTTCGGGAGGTGGAACCCCACGGTCACTTCGCAGGACCGCGGCCCGGTGGCGACCGCCGTGCTCCAAATCTCGCTGGCGCCCCTGCCGTCGACCGTTCGGCTCACCCACGTCGCCCGATCCGCGTCGAGCAACAACTCCAGGTCGATCTCCGAGCCCGAGGCAACGGAGCCCACCGTCGCCCGAAAACCCCACGGCCCGGCATCTCGGCAATCAACGGCGTTGAACGTGGTGGCGTGAACCCACGGCAGATGCTCAAAGTCGAGGGCGTTCTCCAACAAGCGCTCGAGGCTGGCGGCCAGCTGGCGTCGGTACGTCCCGACCAGAGTCAAGTCCATTCGCCCACCGTACCGCTCCGCGCGACATGGCAGTCCCTCCACCCGTGTCCCGAAGGGAGCAGTTACAGCTCGGGCAGACGGCGGAGCCCTTCCTCCCAGTAGGCACGGAGTCGCGTCGACCCTCGAGGGGCTTGTCGCCGCCAGTGATCAGTGGAAGGACGGGCTCGAGAACAGTACGTCGGGGGCGAAATAGCTGAGCACTGGTGCAGATCGTGGGCGTTGCACGCCTCCACCCAACCCGCGGCCCCTCCCGTCGCCTCGTCGTGGTCCATTGCCGGAATGTACGGCTCTACGGCGTGCGGCAAGCCTGGTGAGCGAGCCACTTGCGCGCGGACGTCGGCCTCGGGGCTAGAGCGTGAAGGTGGCGGGATCGAGGCCGAGGAGGACCCGCCCCGCTGTTTTCCATTGGTTCATGCTGAGGATGATGTGTTGTGTCCCGGCCACAGGTCGCGTACGCAGCGTTGCAGTGGGCTGCTGTCGAAGAGGGCACCGGCACCCGCCATGCCGAATACCGAGTCGACGCTGACACGAGCGGCGCTGGCCGCGTTGAGGGTCGCCAGGACAGGCGTCGCCCGCTGAGCGACTGTCATCTCGTCGCCGGCGCATACGGTCGCCCGTGCCGCTCCAACCCAGACGGCTGATCTCTTTGAGTGATCATTCGGCTACGCTGGGAGGCGGCGACCTCTGACGTCGCCCCGTCCAGACCTCGCGGGCAATGCATCCGTCGAATCTGGAAGGTGCATGTGATCCACGAGGCGAAGCTCTCGGCTGTCCTGAGCGAGTTCGCTCGCACCATGGCCACCGATTTCCCCATCCAGGGCATCTTGGACCACCTGGTCGAACGGATCGTTGAGATCCTGCCTGTCACCGCAGCAGGTGTGACGCTGATCACAGCCCGCAAGGCTCCCCACTACATTGCCGCCTCGGACAGCTCAGCACTTCGTTATGAGCAGCTCCAGACTGAGGTGAAGGAGGGCCCGTGCCTCGCCGCGTATGAGACCGGCGTCGCTATCGCGGTACCTGACCTGCTGGCCGACCCGCTCTTCCCGAAGTTCTCCCCGGCCGCGGTGGCAGCCGGGTTGGCGGCGGTGTTCACCTTCCCCCTGCGTCACGATGGTGGCCGCCTGGGCGCGCTCGATCTGTACCGCGACACCCCCGGGCCCCTCGATGATCACGACCTCGCCGCGGCGCAGACCCTGGCCGACGTGGCCGCCGCCTACCTGCTCAACGCCCAAGCTCGCGACGAGGCGCGGATCACGTTGGACCGCTTCCACCACAGCGCTCTACACGACCCACTCACGGGGCTTCCGAACCGGTTGCTGCTCGAAGAGCGCCTCGAACACGCCATTCAACGAGCCCGCCGGTCCCACGCCAACCTCGCGATCGTGTTCACCGATCTCGACCGGTTCAAGAATGTCAACGACACCCACGGCCACCGAGTGGGAGACGCCCTGCTGTTCGCCGTCGCCCAGCGCCTCGCATGCCTCGTCCGATCAAGTGACACCCTCGCCCGGGTCTCGGGCGACGAGTTCGTCTTCCTCTGGGAGGACCTGCACCACCAAGACGACGTCCACCTCCTCGCCCGACGCATCGACGAAGCGTTCATCGAGCCCTTCCTCCTCAACGACCTCGTCTTGTCCATCACAGCCAGCGTCGGCATCGCTTTCGCCGGACACGGCGAGCACGTCTCGGACCAACTCATGGTCGACGCCGACACCGCTATGTACCAGGTGAAGCGCAAAGGCGGCGCAGACCACCAGGTCTTCGACCTGCGCGAGGCCCTCCAGACCAAGGAGCGCAACAGTCTGGAGAGCGACCTGCGCAAGGCCACTGCTGCGGGCAAACTCGACGTCGCCTACCAGCCCGTCGTCCGCAACAGCGATGGGCTCGTCACCGGCGTCGAAGCGCTGCTGCGCTGGAACCACCCCGACCGGGGCCCCGTGCCCGCCCTCACCGCGATCGGCATCGCCCAGCAGAGCAACCTGATCAACGACATCGGCGCCTGGATCCTGGAGCGAAGCTGCCACGATCACCACCGCTGGCGGCAGGACCACCCCAACAAACCCCTGGACCTGGCCGTCAACATGTCCGTCAAGCAGCTCATGAGCCACGACTTCTGTGACACGGTCGAGCAAATCCTCCAGCTCACGCACATGGACCCAACAGCGCTGATCCTGGAGATGACCGAAGACATCTTCATCGCGGACACCCACCGGGCCATGACCGTGCTCGCCGACCTCAAGAGCCTCGGCATCCGACTCGCGCTCGACGACTTCGGCACCGGGTACTCCACGTTGAGCTACCTGCGCCATCTGCCCGTGCACATCGTCAAGATCGACCGCGCCTTCATCGCCGACATCGACCACTCATCAACCGGTCATCAAACCGGTCAGGCCCTCGCTGCCGCCGTCAACGACCTCGCCCACGTCTTGGGCCTCAGCGTCACCGCAGAAGGCATAGAGACCAAATACCAAGCTGACCAAGTCCGAGCGATGGGTTGCGAATCAGCCCAGGGTTACTTCTACGCCAAACCCATGGATGCGGCGGACATCAGCACGAGTCTGGGTCGGACGAACCAGCGGCTGACCCCTGCAGGCTAAAGGTCCCAGCAGGTCGACTACCACAAGAATCCGACGGCGAAACACACGTGCCCTCGACACCACCGCAGGCACTCGGAGCCCCTAGTCGACCTATTCCAAGGGTCCGTGGACTGACGGGGTAAGGGGCCAAGATCGGCGTTGCTTGATCCGTTGACTGTGGAGGTCTCGTCGACGCCGATTTGGACTCTAGCAGGCCGACTATTTCAGGCAAAGGTAACTATGCCTAGTGGCACTTGGCCGTGAAGCTATCGGTGCATTCCGGGCGTCAGGGGATGCATCTAACACTGGGACCTGATTCTTCTTGCGGAAGTCTCACCGGCGGTAAGAAGAAAGAGCGACATCCCGGGAAAACCTCTGGTCTGGGTGAAGATGACCGTTAGTTCCTTGACACATTTCTCACTCGGTGCATTACCATAGTCACTTAACGTCACTGATTTCTTTCTTCCCGTCCGGAGCCTGCGCGGGGCCCTGGTTGTAGAGCTGGAGGACGGCGTGGTCAACGAAGACAGTTTGTCGGCGGTGCTCAGCGAGTCGGCGAGAACGCTGATTACGGACTTCCCAATCCAGGGCGATCTTGGACTACCTGGTGGAGCGAATGGTTGAGGTCTTGCCGATCACCGCCGCCGGAGTGACGTTGATCTCGGCGGGGCTGGCGCCCCGCTACATCGCCGGCGTCCGATGCCTGCGACGCATCTTCCGCACGCACCGCGCCCGCAGCGACGCGAGCCGGGTGCGGCCCCATCGGCCGCGGCATAGGCTCGGCACCGAGTTGGCGTCGGCAAGGCACCGGTGCGCGTCGACGCTGAGGTCATCAAAGCCATCTTGGAGGACCTGGAGCTGTCGAAGGAGCAGCGGGAGAGCGCGCCCGGGGTCGTGCGGCGGCACCTGGTGGCGCTAACCGCGTCCTGACGCTCCGACCACAACAATATTTTGTCAGAAAGTTCCGCAATGAAATGACGGGTGTACAGGCCCGGCCTTGGCAACGTTCTGCGCCTTTTATGAACCGACGGCGCTCATGACGATTCGAGCCGGAATGTGATGATCGGCGGTTTGCCCTATCTATCGCGGTTGGGTGCTGCGATACTCACGCTCAGTCACGGCTCGAGGCTCGTCTCGAGGACCTCGCTGCGGCGCCGAGCGCGAGGAGTTCGCTATGAACCCGCAACGGCCCACTTTCTACGTATGTAGTGCGTGCCTGGTCTACAGACACGAAGACTGTGCGAGCATCTACGAAACAGGCACCTGTGCTTGCAACTGCCGATTCGCCCACACGGTGCAGAAGTAGGCAGTCGATGACGGCTCCGCAGTGACTATGGGACCATTGCCTTGGTGAACATCATCGTTGTTGTCGTTGCGGTTCTTCTGATCATCGTGGCTCTGCGGCTTCTGGCAATTCTCACGGGAGGCCGCACACTGAGCCATTAGGTCGGAGCTTCGCCCTCAGCCTTCTTGTGCCAAGGAACGACGCCGTCCAGCTCGATCTCCAGCGAGAGGCTGAGGAAGGTCCGCACGACGACGATCAGCGCGAGGGTCGCCGTGCTCTCCAGGCTGGGGTCGATCGTGATCGTCTGCACGATGTCGGCAATGATCAGGACTTCCAGTCCGAGCAGGATCGCTCGGCCGACGTCTTGGCGTGCCTGCTCGTACACGGCTC
>JAXDQG010000779.1:0-2578 GCA_034667945.1 Acidimicrobiia bacterium
CGGTGGGTAACACCACCAAGGCCGTCACCAAGGGCTTCGCCATCGGCTCGGCGGTCATCGCGGCGGTGGCCCTCTTCGCCAGCTACATCGAGACCATCGCCAGCGAGCTCGGCCTGAAGGACGCAGCAGGCCTGGCGCTGCACGGCGATGCCCTCTTCCGGGCCATCGAGACGCAGATCAACGTGGCCGACGTGAAGACCTTCATCGGTCTGCTCATCGGCGGATCGGTGCCGTTCTTGTTCTCCGCCCTGGCCATCAGGGCGGTGGGACGCACCGCCGGTGTGGTCGTACAGGAGGTTCGCCGGCAGTTCGCCGACGGCCAGATCATGGCCGGCACCCGCCAGCCCGACTACGGCCCGGTCATCGACATCTGCACCGCCGCCTCGCTGCGAGAGTTGGCCACCCCGGCCCTGCTCGCCGTGTTGACCCCGGTGATCATCGGTTTCGGCATCAACTACATGGCCCTCGGGGCGTTCCTGGCCGCGGTGATCCTCACCGGTCAGCTCATGGCCAACTACCTGTCCAATGCCGGCGGCGCCTGGGACAACGCCAAGAAGTACATCGAAGACGGCCACGAAGGTGGCAAGGGGTCTGAGGCGCACAAGGCTGCGGTCATCGGCGACACCGTCGGCGACCCCTTCAAGGACACGGCCGGCCCGGCGCTCAACCCGCTCATCAAGGTGATGAACCTGGTGTCGCTGCTCACGCTGCCGGCCATCATCAAGCTGCGCGACAACGACGGCGCCCGCTTCACGATCGCGGGGATCTGCCTGGTGGTGCTGATCGCGGCCATCGCCTTCAGCAAGCGCAAGACCGTGGCCATGGGTGACGAGGTTGCCCCGGCCCGGGCCGCGGTCACCGCTCACTGAGCAGCCTGCGTATCACTGAGCAGCCTGCGTAGCTGCTGACCCGAACTGATCCAGCGGGGCCGGCCCTGATGGTCCGGTCCCGCTCCGCGTACCGGCGCAGCTGGCCGCCTTCAGCTGGCGGCCTTCGCTGCGAGCGACCTGCCACGGGCGGACGGTTCGCCGGTGGGCTAGAAACGGCCCTGATGTTCGATCCTCACATGCGACCCCCCGCGTCCATCGACGACGACGCGTACTGGTTCGTTGTTCGTCGCGGCGAGATCCTGGTCCTCGACTCGCCAGAGGGACCCCGCATCCCCGCCGGCCGGCGTCCGCCCATGGACGCAGCCGAAGACGCCGTCCATGTGCTGGGCACGCTGGAGGGCGTCCACGTCTGGGGGGTCGACATCGGCCAACCCCTCGACGAACCCGACGGTCACTCGTGGGTGCCCCTCCGGCAGCTCTACGGTCGCATCCCGGAGCTCCATTGGACCGTGGCCGGTCGGGCCGAGCAGATCGTCAGCTGGGACCGCACCCACCGGTTCTGCGGCCGCTGTGGCGAACCTACCCTGCCCCAGACGAGCGAGCGGGCCCGCAAGTGCGCCTCGTGCGGGCTGTTGGCCTACCCGCGGCTGTCGCCGGCGACCATCACACGGGTGACTCGGGGCGAGAACGACGAAGAGATCCTGTTGGCCTGGGGCAGGCAGTTCCCGGGGCGCTTCTACTCGGTCCTGGCCGGCTTCGTGGAGCCCGGTGAGTCGCTCGAGCAGTGCGTGGTCCGTGAGATCAAGGAAGAGACCAACGTCGATGTGGTCGATGTTCGTTACTGGGCGTCGCAGCCCTGGCCGTTCCCCAACTCGCTGATGCTCGGGTTCACGGCCCGCTACGCCGGCGGCGAGTTGGTGCTGCAGGAAGAAGAGATCGTCGAGGCCGCCTGGTTCACCGCTGACGATCTGCCACCGTGCCCGAAGGGCGGTATGAGCATCGCCGGTTGGCTCATCGAAGACTGGCTGAAGAGGCAGCGCGGGGGCTGACCCGGCTGCCGCGGGTCGCAGGCCGGCCGCTCCGACCGCGCCGATACCCTGACCGAGTCGGCAGCCACGATTGGCGGAGGAACAGGTGCGAGCAGCCACTTCGACGCTGCGGACGGCGGCAATGCTCATGCTTGCCGCCGTGATCGTGGCCTGCACGGGCGGCAAGGAAGGTGGCAACGGGCCCACGACGACGGTCACCTCGACGCCGTCGAGCGGGACCGCTGGGCCGGGCAGCCCTCCCCGTTCGCCCACGACCGCCACCGCACCGGCGCCGGCGCAGCCCCGGATCGGCACCGGGCAGTTCGAGGTGGACAAGACCAACATCTTCGACCCGCAGGGTCGGCCGTTCGTGCCTGTCGGCACCAACATGAACGGCCCGAACAGCTTCTTCGACGTACCCACCAAGGGTCAGTCCGGCTCGCTCCAGGATGGCTGGGGCTTCAACACCGTCCGGCTGGTGACGTGTCTCTCGACCGGTTGTCAGGATCGAACGTCAACGGCCAACAACGACCTCGACGGCATCGTCTCCGAGTACACCGGCCGAAGGATGGTGGTGATCATCGACTACCACCAGCTCGGTTTCGGCGAGGCCGCCACGAACCAGCAGGTGCAGACCGCCATCGGCTTCTGGACCGATATGGCCAGGCAGTACAGGAACAATCCCTACGTCTGGTTCAACCTCTTCAACGAGCCCGAGGC
>JAXDQG010000780.1:0-12084 GCA_034667945.1 Acidimicrobiia bacterium
TTGCGGGGTGCGCCTCGCCGTCTCACCAAGACGGAGCCGAGCGGTCCGCCAAGACCGGCCCGGCCGCCGTCGATCCGACAGCCACCCGACGCAGCTTCCCGCTGGCCACGAAAGGACGTTGATGCGAGCGCTCGTCACCGGCGGAGCCGGCTATCTGGGCTCGAACCTCGTCGACCTGCTGTTGGAGCAGGGCTACGAGGTGGCCGTGCTCGACAACCTCTCGACCGGATCGGTGACGAACCTGGCGCACTGTCTCGAGCGCATCCGGTTCATCAACGGGTCGATCCTCGACGCCGAGCTCGTGGAGCGAGAAGTCGCCCAGACCGATCAGGTCTTCCACCTCGCCGCTGCGGTGGGCGTGAAACACATCGTCGACCGACCGCTGGAAGCCCTGCTGACCAACACCCGAGGCACCGAGATCGTGCTCGGCGCATGTTTCAAGTACTGGCGCCGGGTCCTCGTCGCCTCCACCTCCGAGGTATACGGGAAGACCACCAAGGTCCCGATGAGCGAGGACGACGACCGGGTTCTCGGCTCGACCAAGGTGCACCGCTGGAACTACTCCACGGCGAAAGCGCTCGACGAGCATCTGGCGTTTGCCTATGCCGACCTCGGCCTTCCGGTCTCGGTGGTGCGCTACTTCAACTCCTACGGCCCGCGCATCCACCCGGGGGGCTACGGCTCAGTCGTAGCCAGCTTCCTCGGTCGAGCAGTGGCAGGAGAGCCGCTGGTCGTCTACGGCGACGGCACACAGAGCCGCTGCTTCACCTATGTGGACGACACCGTGTCAGGCACCTTCCTGGCGGGGACCCGCAAGGAGGCCATCGCCACGGTGGTCAATCTCGGCAACCCGGTCGAGACCACGATCAACGAGTTGGCGGAGCGGGTCTTGACCCTGGTCGGGTCGGACGCCGGCATCCGATACGTCGGCTACGAGCAGTTCTACGGCCGCAGCTTCGCGGACACCAAGCGGCGGGTGCCCGACGTCAGTCGGGCCCGCGAGCTCCTCGGCTGGCAAACCAGTGTCGACCTCGAGGAAGGCCTCAGCCGCACCCTCGAGTGGTGGAAGCAGACGCACTGACCCGGCAACCGCTGCCTCAACCGCGCGGCGCCCCACGGCGAGTCGGCCGGATGTGCGGGCAACCACGCCCCCGAACCCGAACTGGCGGCCCCGAGGAGAACCACCCATGACCGATTACCTCGAGCGCATCGCACGACGCGACCTCACCGTTGCCGTCGTCGGTCTCGGCTATGTGGGATTGCCCCTGGTCATCGGCTTTGCCGAGGCCGGCTATCGGACGGTGGGCTTCGACGTGGATCGAGAGCGGGTGGCGGCGCTCTCCCGGGGGGAGAGCCACATCGAGGATGTCGAGTCGTCCCGGATCGCGGCGGTGCTGGAGGCCGAGCGTTTCATGCCGTCCAGCCTTCCGGCCGATCTCGGCCTGGCGGATGCGATCTTCATCGCCGTGCCGACCCCCTTCGATGAAGCCAAGACGCCGGACCTGGTGTTCGTGCGCAAGGCCACGGAGACGGTGCGGGACGTCCTGCGTCCAGGCATGCTCGTCATCCTGCAGTCCACGACGTACCCCGGCACCACGTCAGAGGTCTGCAAACCCATTTTGGAGCAGTCGGGGCTGGAGGCCGGCGCCGACTTCCACCTGGCCTTCTCACCCGAGCGGGTCGACCCCGGCAACCTCCACTGGAACCTGCGTAACACCCCCAAGGTGGTGGGCGGCATCGACGCGACCTCCTCGAAGTTCGCCGCCGCTCTGCTCGAATCCGCCATGGAAGAGCCGGGCCTGGTGCGGGTCCTGTCAACCCCGGAGGCGGCCGAGCTCGCCAAGTTGCTGGAGAACACCTACCGCGCGGTCAACATCGCGCTGGTCAACGAGCTTGCCCAGCTCTGCCATGAGATGGACGTCGACCTGTGGGAGGTCATCGAAGGAGCGGCCACCAAGCCGTTCGGCTTCGAGCCGTTCTATCCCGGCATAGGCCCGGGCGGCCACTGCATCCCTGTGGACCCCTACTACCTGTCGTGGCGGGCCCGCGTCTTCGACTTCACCACGAAGTTCATCGAGTTGGCTGCGGACACCAATCTGCGCATGGCGGACTACGTCCGGCTGAGGGTGGCCGGCATGCTCAACGCCCATGGCAAGGCCGTGACCGGCGCACGGATCCTCTGTTACGGCGCCAGCTTCAAGCCGCGCGTGTCGGACATGCGGAACTCCCGGGCCGTGCGGGTGATGGAGCTGCTGGCCGAATCCGGGGCGGATGTCCGCTACCACGACCCCCGGGTGCCGGCCATCGAGCTCGGCCACGAAGGGCGACTTGCCGGTAACCTGGTCGGCCGGGTTCTCAAGTCGGTTCCTCTGTCGCCGGAGGAGGTGTCGGCGGCCGACATCGTGGTCATCCTGGTCGGGCACCCCGAGCTCCCGGCAAGCCTGCTCGAGACCTCGGCGGCGCTGTTGTTCGACGCGGTCAACGCGCTCGGGCGCCCCACCAGCCACACGTTCGAACGCCTCTGAGTGATGAAAGATGCTGGCGCGGAGCTGATTCAGTCATGAGAGCTGACGGCGCGCCCGGCCACGCTTTTCCCGGCAAACCCAAGGTTCTGGCCATGACCGCGGAGGGCGAAGGTCGGACGGGGAAGAGCAGCGAGTCGAGCAACGCGACCTTCCCCGATGGACAGGGACGCCTCGCCGAGAGCTCACTCAGCCAGGACGTGCGCCGCGGGCTGCGGTGGAGCTTCGCCAGCCAGATCTGCCTCCGCATGGTGTCGCTGCTGTCGGGCATCGTCATGGTCCGGATCCTCGGACCGAGCGAGTTCGGCGTCGCCACCTTTGCGCTCGCCGTCTCCACCATCCTGATCAGCGTCAACGACCTCGGACAGGTGCTCTCGCTGATGCGCTGGCCGGGCGCCGACCACGACGAGGTGGCCCGGACCTCGGCGACACTGGCGATCACCACGTCCCTCATGCTGTACGGGGCCTGTTTCCTGGCCGCGCCGGCCCTGGCGTCGCTGGCCGGTCGCCCGGAAGCCGCCGGCATCATCCGGTTGATCACGCTCGTCGTGGTAATCGACGGCTTTGCCACCGCGCCGCGCGGCCTCCTGCTCAGAAGGTTTCAGCAATCGAAGCTGGCTATCGCCGAGCTCGTCGGCGTCCCGGTGAACGCCGCCGTCGCGGTGACCATGGCAGTGGGCGGTGCGGGGGCGTGGGCACCGGCCGCGGGACTGGTCTCGGCCGCGGTGGTGACCGCCGGTCTCGAGTTGGTGTTCTGCCCGAAGATTCCCATCCCCGGCTTCGACCGCCAGCACGCCCGACAGCTGCTGGGCTTTGGGCTGCCCCTGGCCGGCAGCTCCTTCGTGGAACTGCTCCTGCTCAACATCGACTCGATCATCGTCGCGAGCCATCTCGGGACGACGGCACTGGGCTTCTACGCCCTCGCCTTCAACATCTCGTCGTGGCCGTCGAGTGTCATCACACAAGCGGTACGCCGGGTTTCCATCGCCGGGTTCAGCAGACTCGCCGAAGACCCCGATCGGGGCAGGGCCACCTTCACCCGTGCGTTCTTGGCCCTCGGGGCCGTGCTCCTTCCGCTGTGCGCCTTCTTGGCCGTCCTGGCCAAGCCGCTGATCGGGTTCGTGTACGGCGAGCTGAAGCTCCCGGCTGCTCCGGTCCTGCGATGGCTGGCGGTCCTCGGCGGTGTGCGGGTCGCCATGGGGCTCATATTCGATTACCTGGTCGGGCTCGGTCGGTCGCGCACCACCCTGCGGCTGCAGACCTGCTGGCTGGTAGGTGTGGGACCGGCGCTGCTGGTGGGCGCCACCGTCGACGGGATCAGGGGGGCAGCCATCGCCCATGTCGTGGTGGCCGGCGGTGTGGCCCTCCCCCTCTTCCTGGCGACCCTGCACCGGGCGGGCGTACAGCTCTCCGAGGTGGCCCGAGGCTTGCTTCGTCCGGCAATCGGCCTGCTGGTGATGATCGGCGTCGGCATGGCGCTCGCCGGCCAGCTCTCGAACAAGCTGCTGCATCTGCTGGTCGTGGGACCGGTGCTGCTCCTGGTCTACGCCCTCGTGGCCGTGTCGCCATCCGATCGAAGCCGACTGACCGATCTCGTCGGTCGCCGAGGTAGTCACTGATGTTGCTCGATCCTGTGCGACTGTCCCGCCTGGCACAACGGGCGGCCCGCCGTAGCCTCCATGCCTCGAAGGTGCCGGCTCGCATCGCCTGGCGGCGCTGGTCGATGAACCGAGGTGTCGACGACACGGCGGTATCCAGCGGTCTTCGCTGCCTCGTCATCGCACCACATCCCGACGACGAGACCATCGGCTGTGGTGCGACCATCGCCCGCAAGCGGGCCGCCGGCACCGACGTCTGGGTGGCCGTGGTGACGGATGGGCGGCACTCCCATCGGTCCGAACAGATCCCGCCCCTGCGCCTGGCCGAGCTCCGAGCGGCTGAATCCCTGGCCGCCTGCCAGCTGCTGGGCGTGGACGAAGCGCGCGTGCACTTCCTTGGCTTCGAGGAGGACACTCTGGACCGCTGCCTCGAAGAGGTGGCGAAGGCCATTGCCGGGCTGCTGGACGACCTGCAGCCCGACGAGGTGCTGATGACGTCCGACCACGACTGGAATGCGGATCACAGAGCCGTGTGCCAGGCGACCCGCCAGGCGGTGGCCAACCGAGGATTCACGGGCCGGGTGGCCGCCTACCCGGTGTGGTTCTGGGCGGACGGACCATGGCGAACCGCACCTTGGGAGAACACGTTTGCCGAGGCCAGGCAGCTGCTCCGGCATCCGGTCGAAGCGCTTCGACTTCCCCGGCCCCGGCTCGTGTCGACCGCCGGTCTCGTGGATCTCAAGCGGGCGGCGTTCGGCCGCTACGCCAGCCAGGTCACCAATTTGACGGGCGAGGACGAGTGGCAAGTCTTTCCCGCCGGCTGGATCGAACCCTTCCTGGGCCCCTGGGAGCTCTTCTTCCCCGTGGAGCAGGCTGACGACTTCCCCGTGGAGCAGGCTGACGACTTCCCCGTGGCGGAGGCTGACGACACGGCGCCGCCGGAGCTCCACCGGGAGGAGCACGCGGGCACAATCGACGCACCGGCAACTACGCCGGATGGCGCCGCAATGCTGGCGACCCCGTTGACGTCCGTACGGGACGATTTCACGGATGACCGCGATGCCGGAACAGTGGTGGGCTCCCAGACGCCCGCCGGCGTGAACAGGCTCGGGGTGGATGTGGAGTCGACGATCGGCATCGACCACGGCGAGCTGCGACTGGGGACCTTGCAGACCCTGGGCTTCGGCCGTCAGGGGCTGGCCTACGGCCCGTTCCTCCGCACCCCCGGGCTCACCTGCGCGGTCCAGGCGCTGAACAGCCACAACAGCGCGCAGTCGAACATCCTCCCCGAAGGTCGCAGGGCCATCCTGCGCCGGCTGGTGCGCGACTTCCCCCACGGGCGCCTGAGCCCACCGACTGTCGACGACAACCTCGTGGTTGGCTTCTTCACCGAGCCGGCCCCAGACGATCCCCGGCGTGCCGGCAATGTTTTCGTGATGCACGCCGCCTCGGTGTTGAACGGCGAGCTCCGGGCCCGGGTGGGGGACGAGTTGCTACGCAGCTACGAAGGCGTCCAGGAAGTGCCGCTCACCTACGTGGTCGTCCTGCGAGAACGTGGTGCGGTGTACTACGTGAGCTCCCTTCCGGGAGCGGAAGGCACGGCGGGCTTTCCCGCCATGCGGCCGGTCGCCATAGATCGCAGAGCCGCCGACCCGGTCGTCTTCGCCGGTCTGCAGCAAGCGGCGCACGGTGAGGTCGGCCACGAGATCGCCACCCGGGTGGCAGCCGTGCGCGTAGCCACCGTGCCAGAGCTGCGAGAGGGCTCGTCGTCCCGGATTGCCGACCCGCTGACCGGGCACGGCGGCCTGGTGGAGGGCGATTCGCCGCTCGCCTGGGCGCCCGTGGATGGGCAGCTGGAGCGTACGCCCGAGGGAGCACAGGCGGCCGCGGGAGCGGTCGGCGGCACCGCCAGCGTCGATGCTCCCTGGCCCGCTGGCCTGGTCCACCTGGTGATCACCACTCCTGCCCGCTTCGACCCGGACGCGGAAGCAGGTCTGCTGTGGCGGGCCGGCACGGGGGGTGCGTGGCGGGTACGGGTGCGGCCGGATCACGCCGATCTGGCCGTGCGGGTCGAATCGGAGGGCGGGTGGCAGACGGTGGCCCGGGGACGCTCCCACCTGCCGGCCAGCGGGCAGTGGTCGCTGCAGGTGATCGACGACGGGAATCGTTTCGGCGTCCACCTCGATGGACAGCTGCTCTTCGATCGCTGGTTCGACGACAATCGGCTGAGAGAGCAGATCGGCGTCGGCATTCTGGCGGGCGCGCCCAGCGGCGTCACGCTGAGCGACTTCGAGGCCCTCCCCCGCGAGGTCCCACTCCCAGCATTCGACCTGGTGGAGCCCTGGCACGAGCTCGGTGAGCAGGTGGTGCTGCGAGACGACTTCAGCGGGCCGCCAGGGGAGCTCGAGCTGCCGTGGGACCGCACGCTCGGGGACGGCCGGTTCGAGCGCAGGGGCGACCACGCGGCGCGCGTCGCGGCGACCCTGCAGCATCCGAACCCGGGTCGAACGGCGTACACCCGGCCATGGCCCGAGCCTGACTTCGCGGACATCGAGGTGACGGTGACGCCTCCGGGTCTGGTCCGCGGCCAGGGGCACAACGGCCGGGGCGGTCTCATCCTGTTCCAAGATCCGGACAACTACCTGCTGGCGAACGTCTGGCTCGACGATGCACCCCATCACGACGGTTCATCGGTGTCGATGTTCGTGCGAGCGAACGGTTACGAGCGCCTCTACGACGCCGTGTGGACCAACGTCGGCCGACGGGTCTACTGGGGCAAGCCGTGTCGCTTGCGCATCTCGTTCGACGGCTCGACGGCGCTGGTGTTGCTCGACGAGGTGCCCATCCTGTTCCGCCGCATCCAGGACATCTACCCTGACGCCGCCCCCTGGCTGATCAACCGGGTCGGGCTGGTCGCCAACTGGGAGTGGGGCGACGACACGGGAACGACGTTCAAGTCCTTTATCGCCCGCGGCCGCTGATCGTCCTCTGTCCTGGTGGCCGCCGGTTGTCCTGGTGGCCGCCGGTTGTCCTGGTGGCCGGCGGTTGTCCCGGTGGCCGGCGGGCTGAGCGCGGATAGGCACCCATCCTGCGTTCAGGACCGTCCGAGCTCCGCCGAGCGGGCTGTCGCAGCCTGCACCGCATCCAGGAAGGCCGCTCGCACGGCCCGATCTTCGAGCGCTCGGAGCCCCGCCGCCGTCGTGCCCCCCGGTGAGGTGACGTCGGCCCGCAGGTCCGCTGGAGAGCGGCCCGACTCGATGAGCAGTCGGCCCGAACCGGCGATGGTCTCCAGCGCCAGCGACTCGGCCACCGGACGGGGCAAGCCGACCAGCACCCCGGCCTCGATGAGCGCCTCGGCCACGAGGAACACGTAGGCGGGACCGGATCCGGAGAGACCGGTGACCGCGTCAAGCTGCGGTTCATTGACCCGGACCACCTTGCCGACGGCGCCGAGGATGCCGGCCGCCCAGTCGAGATCGTCCGGCCCGGCGCAGGAGCCCGGAGCGATGGCGGCGATGCCCGCTCCTACCAGCGCCGGGGTGTTGGGCATTGCCCTGATCACGGCAACCGGCGACCCCAACGCGGCTTCCAACGCCGGGATCGTCACTCCTGCTGCCACCGAGAGCAGTCGACTCGGGAGCCCGGCGGCTGCCAGCTCGGTGCAGGCGGCCGGGACATCGCCCGGCTTCACCGCGATGACAACGCCCTCCGCAGGTCCGGGGCGTTCTCCGATCTCCACGCCATTCAGGCGCGCCGACAGCTCGTCACGCCGCGCGGGCAGCTTCTCGACGACTCGTAGCTCCTCGGGTTGGGCCCAACCGGCGGCCACCAGGCCCACCAGCAGCGCCTCCCCCATCTTCCCCCCGCCGATCAGCTGTAGCTTCACCACGGGCTCGCACCCTAGGCGTCTACGTCACGACCCACAGGCACTTCACGACGGACAGGCCGTCACGACGGACAGGCACGTCACGACCACTAGCTACGTCACGACCAACCAACAGTCATGACGACAGCGAGGTGGCAGGGAGGGGGGTTTTGAGCCCGAGCGTCAGCTGCGGAACGACCCAGCTTTGAACTCGACCCGTTCGGCCGCCCAGGGAATGGCCTCGAGGCGCTCCTGTGGGATGGGAAGGCCGGAGTGCAGGCAGATGCCGTAGGTGCCCTTCTCGATGCGTGCCAGAGCGGCGTCGATCAGATCGACCGCAGCCCGCGCCTGGGCCGAGAGCGCCAAGTCGCGCTCACGCTCGACGGCCAGCGTGTCGCCCTCCCCGGACTCTTCGTCGAACTGCACGTCACCGGGCTCACGCTCATTGGCGAGCGAATCGGCCTCGGCCTTGAGTGCATCGGCCGACTTCACGTAACGGGCCCGCTCGGTATGCAGGATCTGGCGCTGCTGCTCCACGAACTCCGGGCTGAAGGGGCTTTCGACGGGAGCCTCCTCGGCCTCGGGCTTGCCAGCCGGCTTCTTGGTTGTCTTCGCCATCGTGTACCTGCCTGCCGCTTCACCGCTGTCGAACGATGCAGCGGCCTCGTTTCGTCAACCGCGGCCGATGCCGCGACCCTATGGCCGTTTACGGTGACCCTCCCAGGTCACTTCCCCTCTCGGGCACCGACGCGGGTGTCCACAACCCACCGACCCTGGCAGGTATTCCCGATGCGACGTCGGAATCGCGAGACGCAGAACGCTACCGAGCCCCAGCGGCAAAACCTGGACCGTTGCGCGGGAAACTGGACCATTGTGCGGGAAACTGGACCATTGCGCGGGAAACTGGACCATTCCGCGGGGAAAAGAGCCAACGAGGGGAAAGGGCGGCCCCATCGAGCCGGGCACATGAAACGCACCGGCGGCTCCAGCTCCTCGAAGTCCGCTTCCCCAAGGGACCCCGTGCATCGCCGGAGCCGCCGGTGCGTTCACCATACTAGCGGGGATAGACACGAAAGATATCGAACCACAGCGAAAGTTCTCGTCTTCGTCGATCTCGGCGGCTCATCATCGACGCCTCAACGTCAGCCGAACCTCGACGCGAACCCGATGCGCAAGGCGGGGACGAAGAACTGCTCGACGTAGGAATAGAGGGAGCCCATCACCCTGTCGAGCTCCACCTCGTCGATCGACTCGTTGCCGAGCTGCCCGATCAGGAACACCGCGTCCTCTTCGCCGATGGCGAACGCCGCGCCACGCAACTTCAGATTGCGCCTGAGGAGGTGCTCGAAGAACTGGGCGTGGTTCTCCTCGGGGGCCGGCATGACGTACGTCTCGTAGCGGAGCGAGCGCTGACCGAGCGTGAACCAAAGGGTGAAGGTCGCCTTCTGCTCGCCCGACATGCGGACATACCAGCGGCGTTCCCCCGGCTCGCCCCGGTCGACGGCCGCCACGACGTCGTTCTCGGCAAGCTGGCGCGCCAGCCACTCGTCGATGAGCAGCTCGAGGTGCGCCAGCTCGTCGTCGCTGGTCGGCGGACGTCCGTCGTAGCTCATGTCACCTCCGGGTTCGGCCGGCGGAAATGGCCGTGAACCGCCGCCGGGGGGCCGGGCGCCCGTTGCGGGGGCGTCTTCTCACGCCCCGCACTCGACCAGCTCACGCACGGCGAGGTCGGCGTAGATGCGGCGGAGTCGCCCGGCCGTGGTCGACCAGGTGTAGCCACGCGCCTTGGCGGCTGCGGCCGATCCAAGTCGGACTGCGAGCTGATCATCCTCGAGGATGGAGTTGACGGCCTTGGCAAAGGCGGACGACTGGCGCTCCTCCACGAGCAGTCCCGTGACGCCGTCGTCGACCAGGGTCAGCAGACCCCCCACCGCCGCGGCCACCACGGGGGTGCCGCACGCCGCTGCCTCGAGGGCCACCAGCCCGAATGACTCGGACCGACTCGGCACCAGGCAGACATCGGCCGCCCGGTAGTAGCTGGACAGCAGATGGTGTGGTTGGGGCGGACGGAAGATGACCCGGTTGGCCAGACCGGCATCGTCAACCAGCTGGCGGCATCCGGCCATGTGCGCCTCGCCCTCCGGGCCCGAGGGGCCGCCGACCACGACGAGCTGGGCATCCGTACGGTTGAGCGCAGAAAGAGCGCCAATGGCGACGTCGAGGCCCTTGAGCGGTTGGATACGCCCGGCGAACAGCAGAATGGGGCGGTCGTCGTCGATGTTCAGCGCCCGGCGGGCCCCTCGGCGGTCGCCCGGGGAGAAAAAGGCATGATCGACGCCCGGAGGCACGATCTCGACTCGCTCCCGGTCTGCCCCGTAGTAGCGCTCGAGCTGGTCCGCCTCTGCCTCGGAATTGGCCAGGATGGCGTCGCAGCAGCTGATCACCTCGGTCTCGGCCTCGATGCGGCCGGTGGGCTCGTGGTCTCCCCGGTCGGCTTTGACCCGGGCCAGGGTGTGGAAGGTGCACACCAGCGGGATGTCGAGCTCGTGCTTGAGGGCATGGCCGGCTACGCCGGACAACCAGTAGTTGGCGTGGATGGCCGCCGTGCCGGGATCGGCCGCGATGTGCCTGCGGACACCGGCGGTGAACTCGTCGACGACGTCGCCCAGGAGTTCCTTGGGCAGGTCATAGGGGCCGGCGGGCACATGGATGACCCGGAAGCCGCTTTCGACGTCGACCTTGGGCGGGAGATCCGGAGCCCAGGCCCGCACGTAGACATCGCAGACGACGCCGGCCTGGGCCAGGGCGGCCACCAACTCGCGCACGTAGACGTTCATTCCCCCGCTGTCCCCAGAGCCCGGCTGCGTGAGCGGCGAGGTATGGAGGGAGATGACGGCCAGCTTGCGCACCGCAGCCTTCAACCGGTGATCTCCGGCACGGATTCCCCGAATGTCCACCAACGGGCGGGGGCCTGCTGGTTCCACCAGCGCGCGATCTCCCGTCTCACCTTGTCCTCCGGAGCACCTTGCCTCCTACAGCCCGGCGAAGGTTAGGGCGTGCTGGCGGCCTATTGCGGCTTCAATCGGGGTGGGCCGAACAGGTGCGCCGCCCCCGCGGAAAGCAGGGCCCCAGCGTGCAGGGGGCCCGGCTCGCCCAACTTCTTGATGTTGGCTCAAGGACGGCACTCAGCGCCGACGAATCGGCGGTCAGCGGAGCTGGCGATCAGTTGAGCAGGCCCTCGAAGTTGGCCTCGCCCCGCTTGTAGCGAACGGTGATCTCGTGCTGCACCGCATCGATCCGCTCGAACACCCCTCGGCGGGCCACGGACAGCTGGCGTTCGAGGTCGCCAAGCCGCTCCATCAACTGCTCGACCTCGTAATCGGAGAGCTTGGGCAGATGCGTGAGCGTGTCCGGCCCGGCCACGTTGTCGAGCATCTCAACCAGCTCGTCGCTGACGCACTCCGGCGGCACGGTCAGCACAAGGCGCGTCTCGCGGGCCGGGGCCCGGTTCTGCTGGTCGGCCAGGATCTCGGGCAGATGGTCGACGAGCTCACGCAGATCGGTACCGGCGCCACCGCTCTGGCGACGAGCCTGCTCGTTGCCGACGATATCGAGCCGGCCGTGGAGGACCCGTCGACTGAACGACAGGACTGATTCGACGTGCTCGCACTCGGCCCGCATGGCACGGAGCTCGGCGAGCGGCCTCCTCTCTATCCCCTCCAAGAAGCTGGGTTCGATCAAGTGGTCATAGAGCGGGTGGAACACCGCGACCTCCATCGGGCGCACGCGAGCCAGTTCTTGGAACGACCCGACCGCGGTCGGACCGTCACTCATCGTAACGGCGTGTTCATCCGAGCCCTACCTTGCCCATGAGCAGAACTGCCCACAAAGGGGCCACGAGTAACAGTGAATCCAGCCGGCGAAGCGCCGGGGCGAACGCTGTGCCCGACGGCAGCAGCGTCGACGCCACCAATTGACCGAGCGGGCACAACACCGCTGTCATGCCGGCCAACGCCCAAACCCCGGCGGCATCGTGGAAGGTCGATGGCCGCAGGAGCGACACCGTGAATGCGACGACCAGGAGCCCGATCATGCCAGC
>JAXDQG010000781.1:0-10430 GCA_034667945.1 Acidimicrobiia bacterium
GTGACCTATCAGACGCTCACCCTCGAGGTGGATGGCGGTCTCGCCACCCTGAAGCTCAACCGGCCCGAGGCCGCCAACGCGGTTGACCCCACCATGGCCGCCGAGCTGCGCCGGGCCGCCGTGGCCCTGTCGCACGACAGCCGGGTTAGGGCCGTCCTGCTCACGGCAGCAGGAAAGGTCTTCTGCGGTGGCGGCGACCTGGCGGCCTTCTCGAAGCAGGATCCGGACCGGCTTCCCGCCTTCGTCGACGACATGACCATCGATCTCCACGCAGCGGTGTCACGGCTGGCCAAGATGGACGCACCGCTGGTGGCCGCCGTGTCCGGCTCGGCCGGGGGGGCCGGTATGAGCCTGGTGGCCGCCTGCGACCTCGTCGTCGCCGGTCAATCTGCCAAGTTCACGATGGGCTACACCCGGGCCGGCTTGGTGCCCGACGGCACGTCGTCGTTCTACCTGGCTCGGGTGGTGGGGCTGCGCCGGGCCATGGATCTGGTGCTCACCAACCGGGTGCTCTCGGCGCCCGAGGCGGAGAGCTGGGGTTTGGTCAACCGGGTGGTGCCCGACGACGAGGTGCAATCGGCGGCCCGGGCCCTCGCCGAGCAGCTGGCGGCCGGACCGACCCTGGCGTTGGGACTGGCCAAGCGGGTGATCTACGAGGGCGCCCACAGCGCGCTCGAAGCCGCCATGGAGCGCGAGTCGATGGCCATCGCGACCGCGGCGGGGACACGGGATGCCCGTGAAGGCATCGAGGCCTTCCTCAACAAGCGACCAGCGGTGTTCGAGGGCCGCTGACCGGCGCCAGAGCGGCCGCCACCCGGCCCGGCACCCCGGCCTGCCCCGCGGATCAGTCGAGGATCAGGGCGCTGATGTGATGGGCGACCGACTCCACCCGATCCAGGTCGCAGAGCTCGGGCAGGCTGGCGGTAAGCCAGCGGCGCAACGCCTCGGGATCGCCCTCCGCATTCGAGGTCTCGACGCGAGGCCGCCGGCGGGGCTCGACCGCCAGGGTAAGGGCCCGGCTGGCCCGCGTGGCGCCGAAGATGGCGAAGGCGGCCGGCATCTGCCCAGCCTGCTCGATGAGGACGTTGTCATAACGGCGCTGGTAGATGGCGGGGTCGGTCAGGAGCTCATGCAGCGTGGCGCCCACCGCCGCGGCCCGCGAGAGGACGTTGTTCCGGTGCCCGGCCAGCTGGCGGGCCGCACTGGCCCGGGCCTCGTCGGACGACTCGCCAGTGGCCCGCTGCGCGGCGAAATTCGGCGGGAGCTGGCTGGCCGCATGCAGGCCGGCGTGCGCGATTGCGGGCGGCGGCGGGCCGGCAACCCCTGCGGCCAAGCCCGTGAGCTCGGCCGACAGGCGGGTCACGGTAGCTGCCGCCCGCTCACGGTCATCCCGGGCGCGGAGGGCAGCCCGCTCGGCGGCAGCATGGGCGGTCCGGGACTGGGTCAGATTCTGGCCGGCTGCGCTCACCTCCGAGCGGCGGAACGGCATCAGGTGGGACCGCTCGAGCAGCTCGTTGAACTCACTGAGCGTCTCGTTCCGGCGGTCGAGCCGGCGGGCGGCCACTTCGGCGGCGGCCATGAGTTGACGTTCTGCGGTGCCGTCCCGGGAGGGCGCCGGACGGTGAGCTGCCGCCGTGTCGGCAGCGAGGCGGCCGACTCCGCCCGCGCTGGCCGCGATGTCACCTGTTTCGCGCTCGAGTTCGCCGGCCAGCTCATCCAACCGCTGGAACACGGCTCGAGCGCCCTCCATCATCGAGCTCACCCGGTGATGCAGCGCATGGGCGGACGCGGCCGAGCGAAGCGACACGAGCGCGGCCGCGAGCGAGGCGTCGGCGGCGACCAGCCGTCGCCGCGCCCCATCCAGCGCAGCAGCCGGCCCGGACATCTGGCCCGGCTGGCCAGGGCCGCGGGGCGGGTCGGCTGTACCCGGGCCGCCTCCTGCGTCGAGCCGCTGGAGCACCGCCGGCGGTGGGCTCATGGCGGGTGCGGCGACAGTGAGTCGAGGGTCGGCGGCCACGGCTGCGGTACTGGGCACGCCGACCCGCACGAAGACACCCGGCGGCGGAGAGCCGGCCAACTCGTGAGCCCGCAGCATGATCCGGTCGAGCGCCGGGTTGTCCGTGGTCAGTACCAGGACACTGCGGCGCGCCTTGACCAACTGGGCGACGGCACCCGCCACCGTCTCCTGCCGACGCTCGGAAGGACCGATGATGATGCCCAGCTCTGGCGGTAGCGGGACGGCGGGCGCGTCCGGCGGCGCCTGCAGGGTCTCCACGATTCGGGTGGCTACGCCAGGGAAGTGGTGCCCGGTGGTGAAGCGCTCCTCCAAGAGGCGCAGCAAGATGTCGCCCCGCAGCGTGGCGAACAACCGGAGCGTGTTGGCGGCGGCGGCTGCGTCCATGTGCTCGCGCTGGGCCGGGTCGACCAGGGCCTGGACATGCAGGTCGTTGCCTTCCCACACCACCACGTCGTTGATGGGCCACCGGGCCGTGGCGGCGGACGGGGCAGCCAGATGAAGGCCGGTGAGAAAGCGTTCACCGACTCGAAGTGGGCCGGTATCGACGACGAACGTGGCGATGAGCGGACCTGAGCGGTCGCCGTCGAGACGGGCCGGCCCCACATCGACGAGCCACTGCACGTCGCCGATGGCTTCCCGCTCTGCGTGAACGCTGGTGACGACGTGGTCGAGTGCTGCTCGTCCGCCCGTTGTCGTTGGCTTCGTCGTCACCAGTGTCCGTTCTGTCGTCCGTGCGATGCCGGTGATGTCTCAGGTCCTGGCCGGCCGCTGGCTTCGCAAGGCCCGAGGCCCGCGGTCGCCCTGATGGTAGCCGCGCCCTCCGTTCGTCGAACCTTGGGCCAGAGCAGTTGCTCGCGAGGATGAGATGGGTGTTGAGCAGGAAAGATGACTGTTTTCGGGGGGCGGTTTCAGGGGGTCCGCCGCCGCCGAATCGGGCGATGGTGCGACCACTGGGTGCGGTTGCCCGTCCGCAAAGAGCGTTGGATCTGGGCCAGCGGGCCGTCGAATTCGCTGACCGGTTCAGCGAATCGACGTCGAATCGCTGCATACAGTCGAAATGCAAAGATGAAATGCCTGTTCAAGATATTTTTTTGACTTCGGCGGCCCGTGATCAAATAAGCGCCGCCAGCCGCGGGTCGAATTGCACCGCCGGCCCCACGGCCCCGGGGGCGTCTCAGCCGAGCACTGGCCGAAGCGCAGCCAGCATCCACTCTTCGTCGGCGTCGTCCGTGGCAGTCGACAGCCACGCCCAGCCCATGGCGTCGACCAGGACGTGGTCGACGAGGAGGTCAGCCGCAACATCCCGCGGCAGCCTGACCGCCGGGCCGAATCCCGGCAGACCCAGAGCGGCGCGCACCCGGGTGGCACGCGCACCGAGTCGCTCGAGCGCTATGGGATCGGCCACCCTCAGCGTGGCCAACGCGGCAGCCGCCGGCACCGGATGGATGTGCTCGCTGGCATCGCCGCCCGGCCTGGCGCGACCCGCCGCCCAGGTCGCGTCGTCGACCACCAGCGCAGTGCGACCACACACCGCCCCCGCCTCCAGCCCACCGAACAGCGAGGCACCGTAGACGACCAGGTCGACCCGGCCGCCGAGACCCAGCACTCCGAGCCCACCCGTCGCACCCGCGCCCAACGTGCGGCGCTCATCCGCCACCAGGACCGTTCCCGTCGCCGCCAGGCGGAGCAACAGCTCGCGCAGCCCGGGCCACGACGCTCGACCGGCGTCGTCGAGGGAACCCAGCAGGTCCAGCCCGTCCACCACTACGCCGGCCAGCACGGCCCCGGCTCCCGTAAGCAGCTCCTTCGCGACCGCGGCCGGATCAGGCGGTAGGCGCAGCATGTCGTCATCGAACTGATCCGTCGACCACGTTGCCACGAGCCGGCGGCCGGTAACCGCTCGGGCCTGACGAACAGCCAAGCCCAGGGCCTCGTAACTGCTGTCAGTCCAGCTCACCCGGTCCAGGCCGGGCGTGCGCGCCGTCAACACTTCCGCCAAGCGCTCTTCTACGGCGGTCGGTACCCCGCTCCGGAGGCCGAGGGAGGCCTGCCGGGCGACGGCCGCGACCACCTCGGGGTGGGCGTGACCGTGCAGGAGGGTTCCGCCCGCCAGGTCCAGATCCAGCCAGGCGGTGCCGTCGGCATCGAGCACCCGGCTGCCCATTCCCGAACTCTGCACTGGTCGCCGCTCGTGGGCCGGCCGGGACACGACATGCCAGCCGGTCGGCAAGGTCAACGGCGCCAGTCCACCGACCGGCGGTCGCCATTCCGCCCATTGACCGACGAAGGGAAAGCCGCGGGCAACCACGGCCGCCTTGGCTCGCCCCCGGGCGGCATCCAGCTGCACCAGCCTCTCTTCGTCCAAGATGCCCATCAGCACCAGCTGGGCCAGATCGTCCTCGTCCTTCACCGTCCAGGTGGCCAGTCCCGGGGCGGCCAGTAGGTCGAGCGCCCAGTCCAGCGTGTCCAGGCCGATCTCCGTCCGGATGCAGGGAGCCAGGAAGTCCACCTTCCACCCCAGCGGCGAGCCGTCCTCGGCGTCCAGGAACAGCACAACCGCGAACGCCTCACCGGCCGGTAGTTGGAAGAGGCAACCCGGGCCCTGCCACTGCTCGAGCCGCAGCTGCCATCCTTGGTCGGGGGTCTGACTCTGCGCTCCGCCCAGCAGGCGGGGCCAGGCCACCTGGGACCGGGGAGCCAGGTAGCCGACCACACCATCGAGATCGTCGGCCAGCACGAGGAGGGGACGAGCGGAGCGCACACGGCCGTCGAGCACCTCCCGCAGCACGATGGTGTCGCCCGCTTGCCACCCCACGCCCGCCGACGGTACCCGTCCACCGGCGATCTGCATCGCTCCTTTCCTCCCGAGGCGCGTGGTCCGAACGCGTACGCCAGAATGGGGCCGCTCACCGATGCATGGATGACACGGCCAAGGGGTACGTCGCACCCAACCCCGAGAGGCGTCCCGGTGTTGGTCGGATGTCCGGTCGGAAAGCGGAGAAGGCCTGCTGGCTGCTCTTTCGAAGCCGACAGGGGCGTGGAGCGAGATCGGGTCGCGGTCGAACGCGACACACCAAGCTGAGTCGCCTCGGCGGGCGTGGCACCGCTGGGCGGCGGGCACCGAAGGGAGCGCCGTGGACACCAGTAATCCCGGGAACGACCGCTCGCTGACGGCGGACGAGGCGCAGGCGTGGAGGCTCCTCGAACGCAGTCTCAGTCTTCGTCCCCGGCTGCGGTATAGGGCAGCCGCTTTGTGCAGCCGACTCGTCCACAGTCGGCTCGTCCTCGTCGGGCTCCTCCTGACCGTGAGCGCCGGTTTGGCGGCGCTGGCCGTCTTGCTGCCACGGGCCGCCGGGCTGATCGTGGCCGGCAGCGTCGCCTCGGTCGGCGTGGTGCTGTCGCTGGCGGGCGGTATGTGCACGATGCGTCCCTCGCGCCCGTCGGCACCCGGTCGTTCTCGGGGCTTGCGCCGAAAGCGCTGAGCTCCGGGTACCCAGCGGCACGTCAGAGGAGGAGAGCGTCCCGGCCGCAAAAGCTACGGTTCGAGGCGTGAATGCCTTCCGGGCCGCCAATTCCCTCGCCACTCGAGTCGGGTCGACATGGGACGAGTCGATCGTGCCCGTCCTCACCGACTACATACGCATTCCGGCGCTGTCACCGGCCTTCGATCCCGACTGGGCCAGCCACGGGTTCATCGGCGAGGCGCTGACACTGCTGCGGACCTGGGCAGAGGCCCAGGACATCGAGAACGCCCGCCTCGAGGTGGTATCGCTGCCGGGCCGCACCCCTGTTCTCCTGCTCGAGATCCCGCCGCCCGGTGAGACGGTTTCCGACCCCGAGGCCGACACCGTCCTGCTCTACGGGCATCTCGACAAGCAGCCCGAGATGACCGGTTGGCGCGAGGGTCTCGGTCCGTGGACACCGGTCCGAGATGGCGATCGGCTCTACGGTCGGGGGGGCGCGGACGACGGGTACTCGCTCTTCGCATCGCTGTGCGCCATCCAGGCCCTCCGGTCGGAGGGTGGGCGCCACGCCCGCTGCGTCGTGCTCATCGAGGCCTCGGAAGAGTCGGGCAGCCCTGACCTTCCCGCGTACGTCGAACTGCTGGCACCCCGCCTCGGCCGGGTGTCGCTGGTGGTCTGTCTCGACTCGGGCTGCGCCGACTACGACCGGCTGTGGCTCACCACCTCTTTGCGAGGGCTCACCGGCGGCGTGCTGACCGTCCGGACCACGACCGAAGGCCTGCATTCGGGCGGTTACGGCGGCGTGCTGCCGTCGACCTTCCGCATCGCCCGCCACCTGCTCGACCGCATCGAAGACCCTGTCACCGGGCGGGTGTTGTTGCCGGAGGCCTGGGTTGGCATCCCGGCCGAGCGGGCCCGCCAGGCCGAGGACACCTCTGCCATCCTGGGCGACCCGCTGGACGAGTTGCCGCTGGTGGCCGGCGTGCGGGCCCGGGACGGCCGGCACAACTCGACGATCCTGCTCGACCGCACCTGGCGGCCGACGCTCGAGGTGATCGGCGCCGACGGCCTGCCATCGGTCCAAGCTGGCGGCAACGTCCTGCGCCCCTTCACCTCCTTGAGCCTGTCGATGCGCCTCCCGCCGACGGCCGATCCCGAGGCCGCCCGCCACGCACTCGCCCGCCGGCTCACGGAAGATCCGCCCTACGGCGCCGACGTACGCTTCGACCCCCGCGAGGCTGCGCCCGGCTGGAACGCCCCCGAAACGGCCGACTGGTTGGCCGCGGCGGTCCGTGAGGCTTCGGCCGCGCATTTCGGCAATCCCGCGGCGGCCATGGGGGAGGGCGGCACGATCCCGTTCATGGGCATGTTGGGCAAGCGCTTCCCGACCGCTCAGTTCATGATCGTGGGCGTGCTCGGCCCGGGCTCCAACGCCCATGGCCCCAACGAGTTCCTCCACGTGCCGACCGGGAAGCGGCTGACGGCCTGCGTGGCCGATGTGCTGGCGGCCCACGCCTCGCGCTGAGCAGCGTGTCAGGAGGTGCCCCCGGAGGTGGCGTCACGCTCGGCGGCGGGCCACGAATCCGCTGAACCGGCTGCCGGTGTCGTCGCCCCATTCACGGTTGACCGCCAAGCCCACCTTTCGGACGGTGAAGGGCCTGGTGCCGGGGTAGAGGTCGTCGGTGCGGCGGAACAGCACGGGCTCGCCGTCCAGCCAGACGAGCACATGGTGGCCGTCGCAGCTGACTCGCAGACGGGACGGTGCACCCCATCGGATGCGTCGGCCGACGTTCGTCCACACCGCGTTGAGCTGCTCTTCGAAGCCCCGGTAGCAGTAGAAGAGCGAGACCGCGGAGCCGTCGTGGTGTGGTGAGTCGTCGAGCCAGACGTTCACGACGAGGTACGTCGCCTCGTCCTCCCCGAAGGTGAGACCGGCGCGGCTGCCGTGGCCCTGGCTGCGGGCGGAACCCGGCGGCTCGATGGTGACCGCGAGGTCGGCCAATTGGGAGTGCGGCCAGTCGAACGTGTACAGGGTGCGCCCCGGGTTGGCCGAGCCCCGGTCGGCCCGTACCCGGACATGACCGTCACCCGTCAGGTCGAGAAAGCCCGGACCGAGCGTCCGCCGCCACGCCGGCGCGCCGAGCGGCGAACGGCTGGCCAGTTCGCCGGCTGGGTCGTGGAAGTCGTCGGTCGCCACCAGCTCGGATCCCTGTTCGCACCACATGGGCCGGAGGTCGAGCTCCGGAGGAACGGGGACGGTGCGGCCGTGCGCCTCGAACCAGGCCAGTTGGTTGTGGCTGCCCGCACCGGAGACGAAGCCGACGCCGGCCCGCCCGGCGTAGCGGGCGTCGCTGAACACCCGGCCGAAGAGCAGTTGGCCTTCGAGGTGGATGGTCATCGTGTAGCCGTCGTCGAGCACCTGCAGGGAAGACTCGGTCGCCGCCGGGGCGTGGGCCGGTCCGTCCGCCACGACCGACCAGTCGCCGTCGAAGCCGACCGCCAGCTCGGCCCGATCGTGGAACACCCGTACCCGCCAGCCGCCGCGCCCGGAGATGTCCGCCCGCCAGACCAGACCGGCGAAGCCGTCGTCCGCCAAGACCGCCGCCGTCCGGACGACCACGGCCAGCAGACCGGGCGGTTCGGGCAGCCGTACCATCGCCGTGCCTCCGCCTTCACCAGCGGTCGCACCCAGGGCGGTCCGCCGGAACATCCCCTCGCTCACCAGCCAGCGGGTGCCGCACTCGGTGCTGGAACGATCGAGCAGCTCGTCGCCGGCCAGGGCGTCGGCCTCCAAGGCGCTCGTGTACCAGGGCTGATACGCCTCGACCTCGGCTACGCGCACCTCGTCGACGCGGGTGCTGATCTCGTGTCCGGTCTCGGCATGCACGGCTTGGTGGATGCCGGCGAACACGAGCCGGTCCCGGCCGTGGGCGTCGATTGCCACCGGACGGAGAAGCATCGGCCGGTCCGTCGCATCGAGGGCGTCAGTGGCGTCGGGCTTGGCAGTGGCATCGGGCTTGGCAGTGGCGTCGGGCTTGTCAGTCCCGTCGGAGCTGACAATCGGCGTCGAGGGTGAGGCACCCGCCGCGCCGGGCAGCGAGGCGACGTAGTACACGGCCCCACGCTCTCTGAGCACGACGACGTAGTCGAAGAGCAGTTCCTGCACGCCTCGGTGGATCCGCACGGCGCCGCGGGCGCTGCAGGCCCGCAGCTCACCGTTGATGACCCCGGCGGCATGCATGACGAAGCTGTGCCCGCCGATGCACGGATCGGCAGGAGCGGCCGAGCGCTGGAAGCCGATGACCAGGTTGTCGTTGATGTCGGTCGCCGGTCGTGGGGTCTGCGCGAGGTCGCGCGCGACGCGGGAGAGCAGCAGGCGGGGGCTCATGTCGCCGTTGAGCCTGTCGCCGCGGAGCCTGTCGTCGCGGAGCCTGTCGCCGTCGAGCCCATGATGCGCGTTGTGATGCGAGTTCAGCGCCCGCACCGCCAGCGCGAGTCCCGGCCGGCGGACGAACGGGCCGTAGGCCACGCCTTGCCGCCTCCAGCCGGGGAGACGAAGGTGGCCGAGACGCAGACGTCCCCCGTCGATCGAGATGCTGTTCTCGAGGTCGATGCCGTGGCGTATCGCCCCATCCGGAGAGGCCGAGCCCACGACCCCCCCGGGCAGGCGATCGTCCACGAAACGATCCGCCAGGGACGACAGCGCGGGCCCGATCATCGTCGGGAGCCATCGACGTGGCAGCGGGGCTGCGCCGGAAAAGCCGGTGACCAGCCCGTTCGCCCGGCCATCGGGCCATCCGTTGCGCTCGACGTCGACCGTCGGCGCGCCGCACCGATCCGCCGTGTCGACCGGGAACGTCACTTCGCTGGCGCCCATGAAGGCGTTGGCGTACGCGAAGGAGGTCTGAGGCCAGTCGATCTCGCCGGTCAGGTTCGTCGTCAGCGAGCGGTAGCGATCCCAGGCCGCCTGCTTGAGGAACAGGTAGCCGTCGCTGCTGACGAGCTCGGCACGGGGCAGACGGGAGACCTGCGAGGCGGTCACGGCCGGGTGGGAGCCGTCTCCGTCGTGCTCACCCGCCCAGGCCGGGAGGTGGCCGGCCGGGCCGTCAGCCCACAGCGCCAGCGGGTAGGCAGCGATGTGGGCGCCGGACCCGATCCGGGCAGCGGCCAACAGGCTGGCGTGGTGCACGGCCACGCGGTCGCGGTGGCGATCGATCTCGCACGGCACGAGCAGATCATGGGAGTCGACGTCGCCCAGCACCCTGGCCAGGGCTGTGGTCACGTCGTCGACGCAGCGGTCGAGCGTGAGTGCTTCGAAGCCCAGGAAGTGCACGGCCTCGGGAGGGACGCCCACCATGGCGCAGGCCGCGACCGCCTCCTCCCGTCGTATGGCGGCGAGCTGGCGGGCCCGCAGGTAGCGGCTGCAGTGCAGATTGCGGCCGTCCGTGACGAAGACGACGTCGACCGGCGTGCCCCGCGCTCTGCGTCGGGCGATGGCGGCCCCGCAGGCCAGCGTCTCATCGCCTGGATGGGCGGCCACCACGACGCACGACCGCCCTACAGCCAGATCGGTGATGTCGACCCCCCGCCGGAGCACCAGCCGACGCCAACCGCTCCGGATCGGGTGCCTGGCCACAGCTGATGAGAGCTGGGCTGCTCGAATCGGAAGTGTCCGGAGTCGGTGAGGGTCGATGAGCAACGGGGGACCTCACGCGTTCGAGCGCCGTTGGTGCCGCTGTGGCCGCCGCTGCTGCTGCCGCGCCATCCGCCGACGCGAACGACCTCTTGCAGTCGAAACGTCGGAGCCTCATGTTACGACGTGAGCAGGGAAAACGCGCTCTAACGCAACATTGCTGCCAGCCGCCGCGGGCCTGTTGGTACGTGCCTCCCGACGAACGAGCTCGCTTCTGGCCGCCACTCGGCGTGGCCGGGTCGCCGGGCCGCGGACG
>JAXDQG010000782.1:0-5932 GCA_034667945.1 Acidimicrobiia bacterium
CGATGTCGCCCGCCAAAGCGACCGCGGCATTTCGTTGGGACTTTGACCAGGTCTGAAGTTGTTCGTTGCGCAACAATTTCTGCCCGCCAAAGGCGTGCGAGTCCGCTGGGCTGGATCGCGAGCTCCGCAAGGCTCGCGCCCCCACGGTCCGCTTCGGGTAGCGGTGATGCCGCGCTGGGTGCGGCTGTGGCCGATATGTGGGCGTCGCTGTAGTGATTTCTCCGTCATGGCGAGAAGTACGTCGCGAGCGGCATGCTCCCGACGTTCGCGCCCTCTGCACGGTTGTGGTAGCGGCTTGCTCCCACCAAAAAGGGTCACTGGTTGACTGAACTCATCCTCACGCCAAATGGCCCGGTGCTCTCGGGTCGTCACCGCGACATCACCAATTGTTAATACGTTCGTTGCCCGAACGCCGAGTGATGCGGTGTTCGATGACTCGTCGGCAGACGATGCCCTGCGACCGCCCTTGGCCACTCTTGGACATCATGAACAGTCATCCCACGATGCCGTCTCTCCGCAGTTCGGCGATTTCGTCCGCGCTCAGTTCGAGCTCGGTGAGCACCTCGTCGGTGTGCTCGCCGTGGGACGGCGCATGGCGGCGTATCTCGCTGGGCTGATCCCAGAATCTTGGCGCCGAACGAGCCAGGCGGATGCCGCCAGCAGTGGGGTGCTTCGTCTCGACGATGATCTGCCGCTCTTGTACGTGCGGGTCGTTGATCATGTCCTGACGGGTGTTGACCGGCGCAACCGGCACGTCCGCTGCATCCATCAAGTCGACGATCTCTGCTGTGGTGTAATTCGCCACCGCCTTGCCCAGCTCGGCGTTGATCAACGCCATGTTCGCCGACCGCTTGTGCAACTGATCGAAACGGGGGTCGTTCTCGAGGTCGGCCCGACCGAGCGCGGCGAGGGCGTTGTGCCAGTGATGGGGCTTGGCGATGGGGTAGACCATCGCCCAACCGTCCTTCGTCCGGTACAGGTGATAGACGAGATTGAGGTCCGGCACGCTGGACTCATGGTCGAGATACGTGTAGTTCCACAGCCCGTCGGACCAGAGGAAATGGATGGCGGCGTCGAGCATCGCCACCTCGATGTGCTGGCCTCCCCGCCCGCGCAGACGTGCAACCAGGGCCGCGCAGACGGCTTCGGCCACGTTCAGCGAGGTGACCTTGTCTGCGACGATGGTCTTCACCAGGCGGGGAGTGCCGTCGGGCTCGGACTGCACCACCGGATAGCCGGCGACCGATTGGATGATCGGATCGAAGGCGGGACGGTGGGCATATGGCCCGGAGGACCCGTAGCCGCTGATCGAGACCATCACCAGCTCGGGATTCACGCTGGAGAGCACCGGCCAGCCGAGCCCCATGCGGTCGACGACGCCGGGGCGGAAGTTCTGCACCACCACATCGGCCCCCCGTACCAGGTCGAAGAGGATCGCCTTGCCGCGATCGTCCTTGAGGTTGAGGGCCATGGCCCGCTTGTTGCGGTTCTGCGAGGCCCAGAACGCGCTGATGCCGTCGGTTCCGCTGGCCAGCGGGCCGGCCGAGCGCACGATGTCCGGCGTGTCGACCGGCTCGATCGAGATCACGTCGGCGCCCTGATCGCCGAGGATCGCCGTTGCCAATGGCCCCGAGACCACGGCAGAAAGATCGATCACCCGGATGCCATCCAACGGACCGCTCATCCGTTCACCCCCCAAGAGCGCGCGGATGGGGCTGAGCGGATGCACCTCCCTGCATCAGCAGGTCGGGTGCGTCCGGGAGTCCCTACCCGCGTCAGCGAACAAAGCTGGGCGGACGCTAGCCCGGCCACAGCAAGCGGACCGTGGGTTACCACGCGACCAGGGGATCCGTCACAGGGGCGGGCGCCACAAGCTACTTCCGGCAGAGCAGTCGTCTGCAGCCAGCACCGAATGCTGGTCGTGCGGAGTGAGAGAGGGGGCGCGATGACCGAAAGCGGCCGCTGGGCCTCGGATCGCAACGCGCTGTCCGGCTGGGAAATGGGCAGTGCACAGCTGGCAATGCTGTTCGACCTGGATGGCACCCTCATCGACAGCGTCTATCAGCACGTGCTGTCCTGGCGCGACGCCTTGGAGTCTGAGGGCATCGATCTCCCGGTGTGGCGGATACATCGCAAGATCGGGATGAGCGGCGGGTTGTTCGCCCGGGCGCTCCTCCGGGAGACCGGCGCCCCCCTCGAGCCGGAGCGGCTCGAGCGGCTCCAGCTCCGCCACGAGGAGATCTTCGGCCGGTACTCCGCAGGCGTGCGACCCTTGCCGGGCGCCAAGGAGCTGCTCGGCCGTCTGACCGGAATGCACGTTCCGTGGGCCATCGCCACCAGCGGCCGCCAACCCCGGGCCGGTGAGGGCGTGTCGTTGCTGGATGTCGGTGCGGACGTGCCGGTCATCACCCGTGACCTGGTGCGCCACGCCAAGCCCGATCCCGACCTGTTCCTGGCGGCCGCCGCAGCGCTGGGCGTGCCCATCGAGAGCTGCGTGGTGGTCGGCGACAGCGTGTGGGACCTGCTGGCGGCGCGCCGGGCTCGGGCCTTGGGGGTCGGTGTGCTGTCAGGCGGGTACGGCGAGGAGGAGCTCGAGAAGGCCGGGGCGTTCCGGGTGTACGAGGACCCGCTGGACCTCTTGGCACACCTCGACGAGGTGGGCGTGCGCGAGCACGCCGAGGCACGTCGACGCGAGCCGCAGTTCCGGAGGGTGGCGTCGGTGCGGCCCCTCGTGGGCTGATCGGGCCTGCACGGTCGGTTCGGGCGTCAGGCCGGGCGCATGCGACCGGCCGCCGTGGCACGTCGGGAGCCTCCGAGGCCTCACCGCAGATGTCGAGGCCTCACCGCAGATGTCCGGGGAGGAACGATGAGGATAGGGATCATCGGCGAGGGCGACCTCGCCCGCACACTGCAATTCCGTTGCGCGGCAGCGGACCACGAGGTGGTGGTGGCCGGTCTGCCGAGCATGGAGCCATTCGACGACGACGCTCGAAACCGGGGGATCGTGGAAACCACGGTCGACGACGCCGCCCGCTCCACCGATCTGGTGGTGATCGCCATCCCGTTCGGGCGTCACACCGAGTTGCCACCACCGCCGTTCGAAGACCGCGTCACCGTCGACGCCACCGACTACTTCGCGCCGCGCGACGGGCCGATCCGCGCCATCGACGAGACGGTCCTCACCTCGAGCGAGGTCTTGGCGCGGCATCTCTCCGGGACCCGGCTGGTCAAGGCGTTCAATACGTTCAACCTGCTCACCTTGGGCGCGGTCGGGCTGCTCAGTGGCGACGTCGAAAGTCCGGCGCTGCCTATCGCCGGCGACGACGGCGGGGCGAAGCTGGTCGTCACCGGCCTGGTGGTCGACCTAGGCTTCACGCCGCTGGACGTCGGCACGCTGGCGGACAGCTGGCGCTTGCAGCCGGGCATGCCGGTCTACGGGATGGTGGCGAGCCCCGACGAGCTGCGGGCAGTGCTCATGGTGCCGTGAGCGTGACTGACCCGCGGGGTGGGGGGGCGGCGTGCAGGTAAAGGTTCTTGCGCAGCGCTCAGCGAGGGATGATCGGCAGGACCACGTGCGAGGCCCGCTCGGCCGAGTGGTAGACGATCTGATTTGCCGGTACGCCCTGTGTGCCCTCGCCAAAGGCTTGACCGGTGTTGAGGTTGCGGTCGAAACGAGGGAAGTTCGACGAGCTGATCTCGAGCCGGATCTGGTGGCCGGGCCGGAAGACGTTGCTGGTCGCCCACAGGTCGATGGTGAATTTGTACGGGCGACCCGGCTCCATCATCTCGGGGTTGGATGACGAGTTGCGATAGCGCGTTCGCAAGATCCCATCCGCCAGGTTCATGGCGTAGCCGTCGGGGTGCACGTCGACCAGCTTGGCTGTGAAATCGGTATCGATCGCGCTGGACGACGCCCACAGCTCGACCGTGATGGGGCCAGTCACCTCCATCGGCCTGGTCATCGGCTCTGAGGTGTAGACGAGCACGTCCCGGCGCTCCTCGACGGGCCGCTGATCGAAGATCCCCATGTCGATGATGAGGTTGGCCCCACCCCGACTCGGCACCGGATCGGAAGGGTCGTACGTAAAGGCGTCCGACGCTTCCTCGCCCGGCGGAGCGGTGGAGAGGGTGCCGTCGCCATGAAGCGAATTGGCGCCTTGCTCGCTGTGCAGGTACCAGCGCACGTATCGGGCGGCGGGAGGCGGCCAGTCGTCGAGGGATTGCCAACGGTTCTCGCCCAGCGTGAAGAGCGTGACCGGGGGCTCGTCGAGGAAGCCGTTGGCACTGTCCTTCAGCCAGCAGTCGAACCAGCGGAGCAGCGTCTGATTCAGGTCTATGAGGGCGTCCGGGCCGAAGTCGGCCTCTCCGGCACCCCGCGAGCTGGGGATCGAGTAGGGCAAAAGATGACCCCAGGGTCCCACGATCAGCCGCTGGTTGGCGCGGGCGACGGGGAACTCGCTGTGGTCCGAGACCGACCGATAGGCGTTCAAGCCGCCCTCGGCGAAGATGTCGTACCAAGACGTGACGTGCAGCATGGGGACGCTCACGCTGGCGGCATGGCGGTTGACATTGGCCCGATACCAGTACTCGCCATCGTCAGCATGGGCGATGTGCTCGGCCATGTACGGCGCGGTTTCTTTGAGCAACTCTCCCCACTCGCTGATGGGAAGGTGGCGGTACCACTCCTCGCGGAGGGGATTGGTGAAGTTCAGGCCGAAGGAGGTCTGCCTTATTTGTGCGAAATCGCCCTCGATGTAGGACAGGACCTTGTCGACGAGGTCGCCGCGGCCCAAGCGGCGCAAGGTGTTGCGTCCCTTGAAGATGGCGTAGGGCACCATCCAGCCCCACAGTGACGCGCCGCCGGTGTGGTAGATCCAGCTCTGGTGGTAGTCCGATGATGCCGAGACCGGGGCCATGACCTGCAGCGACGGCGGCATGGGGTCGTTGCAGGCGATCAGGTACTGGGTGAGACCCAGATACGACTGGCCGGTCGTGCCGACCCGACCGTTGGACCAGGGCAGGCGGGCAGTCCATTCGACGGCGTCGTAGCCGTCGGCGGCCTCCTGGAAAATCGTGTCGTACTCGCCCTCAGAAGCCCAGCGGCCCCGGCAGTCCTGGGTGACCGAGACGTAGCCATAGCGGGCGAAGAAGGTGTTCGGCCCGTTGGGATCGTTGGCCCCGCCCTTGCCGTACGGGGTTCGACTGAGGAGCACCGGAAACCGACCTTCGTGGTCGGGCCGCACGACGTCGGCGTACAAGGTGACGCCGTCTCGCGTCTTCATCGGGACGTCCTTCTCGGTGACGACCCGATACTCCCTACGTGCAGGAATGATCACGACCTGACCCCCCAAGTCCGCGGCATGAGACCGGGCCCCATCATGCTCTGTTCGGACCGGGGCGCGCCGGAGGGTGGTTGGCCGGCCGGTGCTCGGCTAGTGGTCGTTGGTGTGGACGCTTGTGAGCGCTGACGTGAGGTCAGGCCGGTACTGGTTCGGCCGCCACCTGATCGGCGAAGAACTTCCAATCGATGATCGCCAAGACGTTGCCGTTCTCGTCGACATTCACCGTAGGGCCGTGATTGGTGAACAGCAGCTCGCTGTCTTCGAGGAAGCGGGTACTCTCATGAAACACGCCCAAGGGCTCATAACCGTAGTCTCCGGCGCGGGCGATGCCCATGCGGTAATCCATGACTCCCTTGATCATGAAATACTCGCCGGCCCCGTAGTGGATGTGGGGCGGGAAACATGAGCCTTTCGCGCAACGGAAGAGCAGCGTCCAGTCACCGGTCTCGGCACTGGTGCGGAGAATCTTGTAATCAATCCCGTCCTGGAGCGGAATCCATTCCATCTCCGATGTGCGAACGAGGTATTCGGTAGCAAGTGAAGCCGGCATAAGATTGCCCCCTCCGTTGTGGAACCGCCCTCCACGGCTC